>JAICGL010000641.1 GCA_025923175.1 Acidimicrobiia bacterium | reverse complement strand
GAAATCGAAGATGCCGGCCGGGGCGCCTCCGACGATGCGGGTCTTGTCGACGTCCCAGACGGCGGGATGCTCGCGGATCCATTCGAGGCTCATGACCCCCCTTTTGGAGTGCTGACCTGCTAAGGACTTCGCGTGGCTGCGGTTCTGGCGCTTGTGGCGGCACTGGCTTATGGGGCTGCCGACTTCTATGGCGGTCTGGCCACGCGACGGCTGCCGGCGGCCACGGTCGTGCTGCGTTCCAACTCTTTGGCCTTCCCCTGCCTGCTCCTGGCAAACCTCGGGGTGACCGGTACCTTGACGGGCCACGACGCCGTGGCCGGAGCCCTGGCCGGGATCGGCTCCATCGCCGGGCTGTTGCTGCTGTTCCGCGCCCTGGCCGAGGGAACGATGAGCATCGTGGCGCCGATCACGGCGGTGCTGGCCGCAGTGGTGCCGATGGCGGTCGGCCTGGGCACGGGGGAGCGGCCACCGCTGCTCGCCCTCACCGGCCTGCCGGTGGCCATGGCCGCCGTGCTCCTGCTGGCGGCTCCCCCGACCGCCGGCGGCGGCCGGCTCGCCATCCCTCGTGGCAACCTTCTCGCCGCCCTCGGCGCCGGGTTGGGCTTCGGCGTGTTCTTCGTCGCCCTCGACGCCACCTCGGATGACGCCGGGTTATGGCCGGTGGTCGTCAGCCAGGCCGCCGGCATCGTGCTCCTCACCGCCTTCAAGCTGGTGGGCGTCGGCGGCGGCAGCAGGAGCGGTGGGGCCCGGAATAGCGCCGCGCCGCAGTGGCCCGCCGTTGCGGCGTCGGGTCTGTTCAGCGCGGTGGCCCACGTGTCGTTCCTGCTGGCCACCCGGCGAGGCCTGCTCACCCTCGTCGCCGTCATCGCGTCGCTGTACCCGGCGTCGACGCTGTTGCTGGCCCGGCTCTTTCTCGGCGAACGGATCGCGGGCCTGCAGCAAGTCGGTGCCGTCCTCGCCGGCGTCGCCGTGGTCCTCGTCAGCCTGCCTTGAACCACTGATGGTCGCCGGCGCTTCTACCGAGGCGGAGTCTCACCTGCGGTTCAGGGTTAGCGAACTAGCGTCCAGGCGCGGGCGGTTGTGTGTGTCCGGGGCAACCCCAGCTGCTCCCGGACCCGGCCGCCCGCGCCAATGCCGGCGACCTCAGTCGCTGGTTTCGTCCTTGCTTTTCTGTCGCTTCGGACGGGGCGGCCTGAGAGCCCGGTACATCTGCCGTTGCAGGTGCTCGGTGGGGAGTTGCCGCACTCCGGGATTCCTCGGGGGCTTCGCGTCGCGTAGGACCATGGTCACGACGAACGTGCCGGCGCCCAGCGCGAAGGCCATCGGGAGCAGGACCATGAAGCTGCTCCGCCCGCCGCCCATCAGACCGGCGACGAGCACCACCAGGACGAACGGCAGGAGGATGACCACGTCATCCAGCGTCGCCGTACACCGGGTCGAGCGCAAGAGCGTTGATCGCCTCCGGGACGGGTAGCCATTCAGGAGACGAACCTGCGAGGAGGCCGAAGCGTGGAAGGCAAGGAACCGGACGTGCAGCCCGATGTGCAGGGAGCCAGTCGGGGGACGGGTGACGACCGCGACGCCGACCGGGCCGGCGCCGATGAGGAACGGGCGGAGCCGGCCAACGAGTACGCGGCCAACGCCGAGGCGGGGGAGGAGGAGGACCCCTCGGACCCGACCTGAGCCGGACCGTGCACCTGCGCGATGCCACTCCGGCCGACCTTCCGGTCATCGCAGATCTCATCCGGGCGCTCGCCGAGTACGAGCGGCTCACTCACGAGATCGAATGGACTGAGGATGAGTTGGCCGCCACGCTTTTCGGCCCGGAAGCCGTCCCCCGGGTCGTCCTCGCCGAACCGACCGACCCGCCGGGGCCGGCCGTCGGTCTGGCGGTGTGGTTCCCGACCTACTCCACGTTCTTGGGCCGGCCCGGTATTTGGCTCGAAGACCTGTTCGTCCTCCCCGACAGCCGGGGCGGCGGGGTCGGCACGGCGCTGCTCCACCACCTGTTCGAACGGGCTGGTGACGGGCGCGTCGAATGGGCCGTCCTCGACTGGAACGAGCCCTCCATCGCCTTCTACGAGCGGCAGGGGGCGCGGCCCGTCCCGGGCTGGACCCGCTACCGCTGGGCCAGGAACCGCTGAAAGCGCTGCCGAGGCTTAGTTGACCAGCTCAGGCGTGCCGGTGAGGTGGATGATCGGCAGCCCGAACGTCCGCTCCAGCCGGTGCGGCAGGTCCTGCTTCAGCCACTTGGAGACACCCTGGGGCAGCGTCGAGACGATGATGCCGTCGTAGGTGCCGTCGGCCAGGAGGCAGTCCCGCACCGCCAGGAACGGGCTGGTGTCGCCCACCTCCCCGTCGGCCTCACAGCCGATGGCCCGGAACCGCTCGAGAGCCGCCTCGAGCCGTTTCTCCGCCAACGCGTGGTCGTGGCCTTCCGTATACGAGGCGTGATCCTTCGCGTGCGTGGCCGGCACGACGATGTGGAAGCGGCACTCTCCGTCCGCCCGGAGCTGATGGACCTTCTCCGTCAGCTGGTCGGCGGCGAGCGTCTGATTGGCGACGATGAGGTAACGGCCCACGGGCGACCTCCTACGCGCTGGTGGCTTCTCACGAAAGTTCACCAGCCTCGCCCGGAAACCACAAG
>JAICGL010000640.1 GCA_025923175.1 Acidimicrobiia bacterium | reverse complement strand
TGTGCCCGGTCGAGCCATCGGGACCGGTCGTCGGTTCCCCTGCCCCGGCCGGTCCGGTGGCGCTCACCAGCGTCGGCGATCCACAGGGCACGACGAGGATGTGGCTGGCGGTTTCGGTCCCGCTCAAGGTGATCGTGAAGGTCGTCTGCCCGTCCTTGAAGACGGGGTCGCTGTAGCTGACCGTGTAGTTCTTGTCCTGGAACTTCGAAGTGTCACCGTGTGCACCCGCCGGGGAGGCCAGGAACCCCCCGAGCATCACCCCCGCCAGCCCAGCGCTGACGAATAGGGCGGTCCGCCAACCGCGCGTCCCCTTCATGCGAATCCCTCCCACACTAGAAAGTCCCCCGAACGGGCATGTTATGTGTAAACGGCCGCTTATTCAGCAGCGTCGGCCAAAGATTCGGACAGGGCCGGGTGCACCAACACCGAGTCGACGAGGTCGGCAACCTTCAGGTTGGTCGTCACGGCAAGAGCGATGACCGAGATCAACTCGGCGGCGCCGCGGCCCACGATCGAGCCGCCGAGGACGACGCCGGTGGCCGGGTCGGAGATGATCTTCACGAAGCCGCGGGAGTCGCCTTCGATGAGTGCCTTGGCGTTGGCGGAGAAGGGGACCTTGGTGACCCGCAACTTGCGGCCTTCGGCGAAGGCTTCCGCCTCGGCCAGGCCGACGTCGGCGATCTCCGGCTCGGTGAAGATGGCCGACGCCGCCTTCTCGTAGTCCAGGTGGCGGTGCTGGCGGGTGTGCAGCCCCATCACATGCTCGGCGATCTTGCGGCCCTGCATGGATGCAACCGACGACAGCGGCAATTTCCCCGACAGGTCGCCGGCGGCGTAGATGTGCCCCACGTTGGACTGGAGGTGGTGGCCGACCGGGACATAGCCGCCGGGATCGACGGTGACTCCGGCGGCGTCGAGGCCGAGCCCGTCGCTGTTGGGAATCGAACCGATGGCCAGCACGGCGTGCGTGCCGGTGGCCACGCGCCCATCGTCACACTGAACGCGCAAAGCCTCACCGTCGATCTCGATGCCGGACGCCCGGGCGCCCTTGTAGAGCCGGACGCCACGGCGGAGGAACTCGGCCTCGAGTGCGGCGGCCACCTCGGGATCCTTGGCGGGCAGGACCTGTTGGCGCGACACGATCAGGGTCACGTCGGAGCCGAGCGACCGGAACATGTGGGCGAACTCCACGCCCGTGACGCCGGAGCCGATGACGACGAGATGGCCGGGGATCTCGTTCGGCGGGTAGGCCTGTCGGGTGGTGAGGACACGCTGGCCGTCGACCTCGCACCACTCGGGGATGCGCGGCCGGGAGCCGGTGGCCAGGAGGATGGCGTCGGCCTCGATCTCCTCGACACCATCGGCTGTTTCGGCGATGACCTCGTGGGGGCCCTTGAGCCGGCCCGTCCCCCGGATCATCCGGACGCCCTGCGACTCGAGCAGTTCGCAGACCGAGCGGTGCAGCTTCGTTTCGATGCTCGAGATGCGGGCCCGGAGGGCGTCGAGGTCGAGGCGGCCGTCGGCGGCAACGCCCATCACCTCGGCCCGGTGAAGCTCGGAGAGGAACCCGCCGGTGGCGATCATCGCCTTGGACGGGATGCAGTCCCACAGATGGGCGGCGCCACCGACGAGGTCGCGCTCGATCAGGGTGACCTCGGCTCCGAGGCGAGCGGCGACAGTGGCGGCCGTGTTGCCCCCGGGGCCACCGCCGACGATGACGAACCGGATGCTCATAGCCGGAAGGCTAACTAACGCCCGGAGAAGGTGGCCTTACCCGGTCCGTTGTCGAAGAAGCTCTGAATGCCCGTGGCGGCATCTTCCGTATCGAGGGCCTGGCGGAACAACGCCCGTTCCAGGCCGAGCCCGTCAGCCAGCGGGCCGTCGAGTCCGACATCGACCGCGCGCTTCGCCAGGCCCATGGCCACGACCGCGCCGGAGGCGAACGAGTCGGCCCATTCCAGGGCGGCGTCGAGGTAGCCCTCGACGGGGACGACCCGGTCGACGAGGCCGATCGTCAGGGCCTCTTGGGCCCGCACCTGGCGGCCCGTCCAGAGCAGCTCCTTCGCCCGGGTCGCGCCGATCAGGCGGGGCAGCCGCTGGGTGCCGCCGGCGCCGGGAAACACGCCGAGGAGGATCTCGGGCACGCCGAGGCGGGCGTTTTCCGCCGCCAGGCGCAGGTCGCAGGCCAGCGCCGCTTCGAGGCCGCCGCCCAGGGCGAAGCCGTGGATCGCGGCGATCACCGGCCGGGGAACGGCTTCGAGGGCGTCGAAGGCGCGGTGGAAGTTGCCGATCAGCCGATCGGTCTCGGTCTGGATCTGGCTGATCTCGGCACCGGCGGCGAAGACCCGGTCGTTCCCGGCCAGCACCACCGCCCTGAGATCGGGATCGGTGGCCAGGCCCTCGACGTGATCGCCGAACTCGTCGAGGAGCTCGGCCGACAGGGCGTTCATCGGAGGGCGGTTGAACCGGATGAGCTCGACGCCGTTGTCGCGCCGTTCGGTTGTGATGAATTCGGCCATGGCCGGGAACGCTAGGAGAGCGTCTCCGACAGCCGCGACTCGGCGGCGGAGTACGGGTCGACCTCGCGGGCTTCGACGGCAGCGGCCAGCTTGTCGAAGTGCTCACCGGAAAGCAGCTCGCCGGCCCGTTC
>JAICGL010000639.1 GCA_025923175.1 Acidimicrobiia bacterium | reverse complement strand
GCCACCATCGCCACCCGCTCCGGAGTCGCCTGCTGGCAACGGATCTGGGCTGTCAGAGCCCAATCAAGCTTCATCGCCTGCCAGAACCTCGGCGAGCTCGTCGGGATGTCGGCGGTACTGGCTACCGGCTTCCTGCTGGTGCGCAACGGCACCGTCAGCGTCGGTGAAGCGTCGGCGGCGGCTCTCTACTTCCACCGGCTCTTCGGACCGATCGGCGGTGTGCTCGGAGCCGTGGGCGACATCCAGCAGGCCGCCGCCTCACTGGCGCGCCTGATCGGCGTGGCGGACTTGCCGGCGCCCGCCCACCCGGCGCCCGGCGAGCGTCCGCCCGTCCCGGACCGTCGTCCCCGCCAAGGACGGCAGGGACGGCTTCCGGCGCCCCTCGCCGTCGAGCTGCGCGACGTCTGCTTCGAGTACGTCCCCGGCCACCCCGTGCTGGAAGGGATCGATCTCACCATCCGCGCCGGAGAGCGGGTGGCCATCGTCGGCCCGTCCGGTGCCGGGAAGTCAACCCTGGCCAAGCTGCTGGCCGGCATCCATGCGCCGACCCGGGGCCAGATCCGGATCGGCGCCCACGACATCGGCGAATTCGACTCGCCGGTGGCAGCGGGACTGGTTGCCCTCGTCACTCAGGAGGTCCACACCTTCGCCGGCCGCCTGGGCGACGACCTCCGGCTGGCCCGGCCCGGCGCCACCGGGAAAGACCTCTGGCGCGCCCTCGACCTCGTCGACGCCAAACGGTGGGTGAAGAACCTCGACAAGGGCCTGAAGACGATCGTCGGAGAAGGGGGGCAACAGCTCACCCCCGCCCGGACCCAGCAGCTGGCGCTGGCCCGCCTGGCCCTGGCCGACCCGCCGGTGGCCGTCCTCGACGAAGCGACCGCCGAAGCCGGCACGGCCGGCGCCCGGGTGCTCGAGCGCGCCCTCGATGCCGTGGCCGAGGGCCGGACAACCATCGTCGTCGCCCACCGACTCACCCAGGCGGTCGCCGCCGACCGCATCGTCGTGCTTGACCACGGCCGGGTGGTCGAGACCGGTTCGCACGACCAGCTCGTCACCGCCGGCGGCCGCTACGCCGCCCTGTGGACCGCCTGGTCCACCGCACGCCCAGTCCTCACGGGGGAGACAGCGCAGTGAAAACTGAAGAACGACCGACCGATCTGGACGGCGACGTCGTCGAGATCCAGGGGAGGGACGCCTCGCCCAGGAGGCCCGACTGGCGTGACCGCTTCCGTCTGCCGTCCCGGTCGTTCGTCCTGAAGATCCACCGGTGGCTCTCGCTCGGCGCCCTGATCTGGATCCTCATCATCTCGCTCACCGGTGTGGTCCTTGTGTTCGCCCCCCAGATCATGGCGAGGTCGCGCCCCGAGCTGTTCAAGGCGACGCCGGGCGAGATGAAGAGCCCCCAGGAGATGGTCGACGCCGCGCTGGCCCATTTCCCCGACGACGACGTGGCCATCGACGACATCAGCTTCCCGGTCGACAACCGTGGCGTGTACGTACTGGACCTGAGGGTGAGCGCCCGCCCTACACCCGAACAGCTGGCCTCCGGGGCGAAGCTGGACCTGAAGACCCGCCTCTGGATCGTCTACATCGACCCTGCGACCGGCCAGATCAACGGCACCCGCAAGGAGTCCGAGGGGTTCATCTACTGGTGCAAGCGGGGCCACTACATCCTCTGGCAGGACAAGGGATTCCTCGGCTTTGCCGGCGATGACCTCGCGGGCATGGTGGCCCTGTCGATGCTCATCATCACCGTGATCGGTTTCTACATCTGGTACTTCCCGAAGGTGAAGCACTGGTTCCGCAACCTCCGGATCCGTTCGAGGCAGGGCTTCTTCCTCTTCAACCTCGACCTGCACCGCACGCTGGGACTGATCGTCCTCGTTCCCCTGACGATCATCTCGTTCACCGGCGCCACGTTCTCGTTCCCGGACATGAAACTGCTGTGGGAGCGCCTCACCCCTGCCAAGCTCGACTACACCCAGAACGAACCGCTGGAGCCGCCGGAATCCCAGGAACCCGACGAGGGCAAGGACTTCACGGTGCTCACGACCGACGGCGCCTGGCAGTTCATCAAGGAGCGCTACCCGAACCACCGGCTCAACAGCCTCGAGCCTCCGGTCGACTCCGGCGACGTGTGGGGGGCGTGGCTCAGCCGGGGCTACAACCCCCGGCAGCGGGACAACGACAGCGGCAACATGTACGTCGCCATCGACCGCTTCCGACACGAGGTCGTCTACGAAGGCACCCCCGAGCAGGGGAACGTCTGGGACCAGGTGTGGGAGGACTGGGGTTATCCCCTCCACTCGGGCGACTTCCTCGGCAACACCTCCCGGTGGGCGTGGGTGTTCGTCGGGATATCGCCGGTGGTCCTGTCCGGCACAGGGGTCGTCGTCTGGTGGAAGCGCCGCAAACGACGGCAGTCCCGCCCCGCCAGGGTCACCGCCACCACCGCTCCAGCCGCACGGCGCCGCACGGTGACCGCCGAGCCTCCGGCACGCGCCAACAGCGGTGTCGTGATCGACCTCACCGGCCACGAGCGGCTGCCGCGCCACGCCGAGCATGTCGACCGCCTGACCGAACTGTTCGTGACCCGGGTCGGATCGCAGGCGCGCGTGCGTGTCCGGGGGCCGATCCGGCTCGACGCCGCCTGCCAGCCCGAGCCCGAT
>JAICGL010000638.1 GCA_025923175.1 Acidimicrobiia bacterium | reverse complement strand
TCCGGACGGAATCTCACGGCTTCAGCCGGGGGAGGAGGTCAACTAGTGGACGATGGGCAATCGAGGATCGGGGTGCTCGCCCCGGCCGGACGCAGCCCGGATGAAGGCCAGGTCGTCATCGGCGAGGTCGGCCGGACGCCCGGCAACCTTGGTGCGGGCCAGCACGTCCTCGAGCATTTCGGCGGCGATCGGGACGGCCTTCGGCATGGACAGCGGGGGCCGCCCGAGCGCGTCGGTCAGGTCGAGGCCGTGGACGACCGCCTCGACGCATCTGGTGGCCATGAACTCATCGAGCCGCATCACCCCGTAGAAGGCGGGGCCGATGGTGTCCGGAGGATTGTTCCGGGCGCCTTCGAGCGCGCTCTTAAAGGTGCCGCTGACGGCTTCGAGGATTGTCCCCGGGGTATGGCCCTTGGCGTGGTCGGCCATGTACTGGTGCAGCATCGCCCCCTGGCTGCCGTCGGAGCAGGCGATGCAGAAGCTCGCCCCGTCAATTGCCGGCGGTGCCTGCTGCGGTTCGGCCATCAGGCCAAGCGTGATGGCCATGAAGATGTCCATGTGGGCGGCGAGTTCGAGAACCGTCCACGGTGGCGCGTCATTGGCCGGCTTGAGGAGTGTGGGACGGGCCCAGTCCTCCTCGGAGAGCACCGCCAACGTCGCTTGCAGCGCTTGGAGCCCTTCTTCCACAGCATCGACGATCTCTTCGTACGAGCGGGTCCCGGTGGTCATCGTCCGTCCCCCCTTGTGCAACGGTGTGCAACCGCCCAGTTAAGGACGGAGGGGTCGCCCACTCGTTGCCAGCGGCGACATTCCGGCTGTGACCACTGCGACGCTCTCACTGCTGGTCGCCACCGAGTAGAAAGAGCGCCATGGCCACAGGACGGGCGGCGCTGTTCTTCGAGCCGGGCAAACCCATGACGCTTACCGAGTTCCCGGTGGTGGATCCGGCGCCGGGGTCGGTGCTGGTGCGGGTCACCAGGGCCAACGTGTGCGGGTCGGACCTGCACTTCTGGCGCGGTGACGGGCGGCTCGGGCGGTGGAACCGGCAGGACGGGGCGATCATCGGCCACGAGATGACCGGCGTGGTCCATGCCCTCGGCGACGGCGTCGTCACGGACTTTGCCGGTGCGCCGCTGGCCGTGGGCGACCGCGTGGTCTACCAGTACTTCGCTCCCTGCGGCCGCTGCCGTGCCTGCCTGCGGGGGATGACGCCCGCCTGCCCGGCGGCGCTGGGCCGCATGTTCACCGATCCGCACCAGCCGCCGCACTTCAACGGGGCGTTCGCCGACTACTACCACGTGTCCCCCCGGATGGCGCTGTTCAAGGTGCCCGACACCGTCACCGACACGATGGTGGCCGGCGCCAACTGCGCCCTGGCCCAGGTGATCTACGGCCTGGAACGGGTCGGCGTCGGCTTCGGCGACACAGTGGTCATCCAGGGAGCCGGCGGGCTCGGCGCCTACGCCACCGCCGTGGCCAAAGAGCGCGGCGCCCACCAGGTCATCGTCATCGACGGGCTCGACGACCGCCTGGCGCTGGCCCGAGCCATGGGCGCCGACGCCACCGTCGACCTCCGCGAGCATGCGAGGCCGGAGGACCGGGTGGCCGCCGTCCGCACCCTCACCAACGGCTGGGGCGCCGACGTCGTCTGCGAGCTCGTCGGCTTCAGCGAGGTGATCCCCGAAGGGCTCCGCATGCTGGCCGTCGGCGGCCGGTACCTGGAGATCGGCACCTTCTACCCCGGCCACTCCATCGACCTCGACCCCGGCCGCCTCGTCGCCGCCAACCACCGCATCGAAGCGGTGATGCTCTACGACGCCGCCAGCCTGGGTGCCGCCGTCGACTTCCTCGCCCGCAACGCCGGCCGGCTCCCCCTCGACCAGGTCCTGGCCGACTACCCCCTCGACCAGATCAACGAAGCCTTCCTCGACCAACTCTCCAACCGCTCGACCCGCGCCTCGATCGTCATGACCTGACCGGCCTCAGGCTCAGCACGGAACGATCTGGGGTTTCCGGCGCTTGCGGCCCGCGGCGTCGACCAGCCTGCGCAGGTCCTCTGGGTCCGATGTATAGAGATGGGTGACTTCCGACCGGGCGGCGACGAGAGCGACCGAGGCGTCGATGACGTCAGCCGTTCCAGCCTTCCCGCATAATTCGCCCGCTGCCAGTGCGATCTCGTCGAACGAGGCTGGCTCCAGGTCAGACACAGCGCGAGCGAGTCGGGCCTGACGCGCGCCACCGCGCCACGCCTGCGAAAGAGCACCGACTGGGACGACGACAGGTATGTCGGTCTTGACGGCTTCTCGGAGGCGGAGCCACATCGTCCGGTCGTCACGCTCCAGGGCGAGGAGCGCGCCGGTATCAAAAACGATCACGCCGTCTTCTTTGGTCGTCGTTTCTCGATACCGAGCTCAGTCCGGACGGCCGCAATCTCGGCCTCCGTGAACTCGCCGTGCTCTGCCTCCCATTCGGCGATGAGCCCGAGAACACGTTCCTTGCGGAGCCGCTGGCGGGCTGCATCCGCCAGCCAGGCCGAAAATGACACGCCGGCGCTGGCGGCGGCCGCCTCGATCTGGTCGCGCAACTCAGGGTCTAGGGAGATGGTCGGCTTCGCCGCAGGCATGTAGTCAACGGTACCACCGGCGGTACTACCGCTGCTTCGCCTTTATCGCGAGGTCATCCGCAG
>JAICGL010000637.1 GCA_025923175.1 Acidimicrobiia bacterium | reverse complement strand
TTGGCGATGAGCGTCTTCCCGCAGCCGGGCGGGCCGTACAGGATGATGCCCTTCGGCGGGGGCAGCTCGTGCTCGGTGAAGTGCTCGGCGTAGAGGTAGGGCAGTTCGACGGCGTCCTGGATCATCTCGATCTGGTCGTCGAGGCCGCCGACGTCGTCGTAGGTGACGTCCGGCACCTCTTCGAGGATGAGCTCCTGGACCTCGGGCCGGAGGAGCTTCTCCACCAGGAGGCCGGAGCGACCCTCCATCAGCAGCGTGTCGCCCGCCCGGAGCTTCTCGTGCATGAGGGATTCGGACATCTCCACGACCCGCTCCTCGTCGGCCCGGCCGACGATGAGGGCCCGCTTGCCGTCCTCCAGGACCTCCTTCAGGGTCACGACCTCGCCATTCAGGTCGATCGCCCGGGCCAGCACCACGTTGAACGACTCGTTGAGGACGACTTCCTGCCCCTTCTGGAGCTCGGAGGCGTCGATCTGGGGGTGCAGCGACACGCGCATCTTGCGGCCCGCGGTGAACACGTCGATGCTGCCGTCCTCGTTGGTGGCGAGATACGTGCCGTACCCCGACGGCGGCATCGTCAGCTTCTCGACCTCCTCCCGGAGGGCGGCGATGTGCTCCCGCGCTTCCCGGAGGGTGGCCGACAGCTTCTCGTTCTGCGACAGCGCCTGGGCGAGTTGGCCCTTCGTCTCCAGGAGCCGCTCCTCCAGGGTCCGGACCCGCTTCGGGGCGTCCTGCAACCGCCGGCGCAGGCCGACGACCTCCTCCTCCAGCGACTTGAGCTGGGCCTGGAGATCGGTGACTTCCCGCTCGTATTCCTGGAGACGCTGTTCGTACTCGGAGGCCGCGGGGACCACCCCCTCAGTCCGGGAGCCCCTACCCAGAGGGCCCGTTGGCCGAGGATACACCCGGCGAATGGTGCGCTCCGGTTGCCCCCGGGGGTCCCATTGCGATTTCTCCGGGAAAGGCCGGTTAAACTGACCTTCGTACGGGTCGAGACGTAGGATCCCGGCCCGGGGATTCGGGGGTGTCCCCCGAAGTCGAACCGTTCTTGCGAAGTGAGGCGCCGCCATGAAGGTGTGGATCGACCAGGACCTCTGCACGGGGGACGGGCTCTGCGAGGAGATCGCCCCCGACGTGTTCACCCTGCTCGACGACGGCCTGGCGTACGTGAAGGAAGGGTCCAAGGTCTTCAACGAGCCCGGTGGGGCCGACGGCCTCGCCAACATCCCCGATGGGCAGCTCGACGCCGTCATCGAGTCGGCCGAGGAATGCCCCGGGGAGTGCATTTTCATCGAGCCCGACTGACAACATCGGCGAACGATTTTCGACGGGCCCCGGCAGGGGCCCGTCTTCGCGTCCTCACTACGATCCGGGGCATGACCGGCCGACGACCGGAGGAGGCTCGTGACCTCGTCCCTCTGGTTGCAGGAGGCGAGCAGAGAACGGACCGAGCCGGTCTCGACCGCTCCGGTCGGGCGCTTGGGCTCGGGACGCTCCTCGTCGGACTTGTGTTCGCCGGAGCGCTGACCGGTATCGATCAGGAGGAAAGCCACCGGGAGGCGTCGTTCGTCCCGCCGGCCCCGGCGAGCAGTGACGAGCCGGCGCCCCAGGGATGGCGCCGGGGTGCGCCAGGGCCGCTCCGGCACCGCGACTTCGCCGCCCAGGTCTGGACCGGTACCGAACTGGTGGTGTGGGGCGGCGACCCCGACGGCGACTCCGGCGCCGCCTACGACCCGGAGGCCGACCGGTGGCGAGCCATCGCCCCCGCTCCGATTTCCGCCCGGTGCGAACCGGCGGCGGCCTGGAGCGGCCGGGAGGTCCTCGTCTGGGGTCGGGCCTGCCGGCTGACCCCGGAGCAGTCGCCGGGCGGGTCGCGCTACCCCGCCGCCGGCGCGGCCTACGACCCGGCCGCCGACCGGTGGCGGGTCCTTCCTGACAGTCCGATCTCGGCCAGTTCGACGACGATGTCCGTCTGGACCGGGGCGGAGTGGGTCGTCGCCAACCCCGACGGGCCGGCCGCCGCCTTCGAGCCTGCCAGCGGCCGCTGGAGGACGCTGGCGCCGGTCCCCCGTCCCTACACGTCGATCGTCGCCCAGTGGACCGGCCGCGAGGTCGTGGTGCTCGGCATCGACATCCTGGAGAAAGCGCCGTCCACGGCCGGCGCCTCCGTCCATCACTGGGCGGCGACGCTCGATCCCGCCCGCAACCTTTGGCGGGCCCTGCCCCAGCCGCCGCTGGAGCTCGACGCCACCGCGGTGTGGGACGGGCAGCGCCTCATCGCCTGGGACCAGAACCTCCGCACCGTGGCCCTCGACCCTGCTGCGGGGACGGGCTGGAGAAGCCTGCCGGACGTGCCCGTCACCTTCGCCGATTGCTCCCCGCAGGGGGCCCGGGTGGGCGACACCGTCTTCGCCGAGCAGTGCGGCCAGGGCGCGATCTTCCGGCCCTCGACCGACAGCTGGGAACGGATCCCCCATCCACAGTCGCTGGCCGAGACGCCCGTCTGGACAGGCAGAGACGCCCTCTTCTGGGTCGGCCGCTTCGAAGGGTCGGCCGACGGGGTCTGGCTCTACCGTCCTTAGCGGCTCACGCCGCACTGTCGGGGGGACACCCCCCGTCCCCCGGGCCTTAGCGGCTCACGCCGCACTGTCGGGGGGACACCCCCCGTCCCCCGGGCCTTAGCGCCTG
>JAICGL010000636.1 GCA_025923175.1 Acidimicrobiia bacterium | reverse complement strand
CCTGAAACGCGCGGGCACCGGCCGTCACCCGCGGGGCCAGGCGGATCAGGAGATGCTCGGCCGGGCCTTCGCCGTCGCCGATGACGTCCTCCACCGCCGCCCGGATCTCGCGCAGGCTTCGGGCCTGGGCGTCGATGGCCAAGGCCGCCTCGTAGCCGAAGAGGTGGCCAGCCATGGCCGACAGCACGAAGGCCAGTCGGGGGTGGACCTCCGGCACCTCGATGGTGGCCAGCGCGGGCGGGAAGGCGGTGCCGCGGGTGGCGATGACGACGGGGGCCGCCTTGTGGGCCCGGTAAATCGCCAGCTCCTTGGTCACGTCGGCGGCGGCGGCCGGCGGCAGACCGGCGGCGCACACCAGGATGAGCGGCTCCGACGACAGGTCGATGTGCTTCTTGTCCTCGGTGGCGTCGCAGGCGATCGACTTGTAGGCCAGCTCGGAGAGTTTGATCCGCAGCTCCGACGCGGCGAGACGGTTGGGCCCGTTGCCGACCACCGCCCAGTGGCGCCGTCCCGGGGCGTGTGCCCAGGCGGCCGCAGCGATCTCCGGGCGGGCCGACAGCACCTCCTCGAGGGCGGCGGGCAGCTCGCGCAGGCCGGTGAGCAACTCGTGATGGAGCCGCCGGTCGTTCGCGCCGACCTCCCGGGCGATCGCCAGGGAGAGAAGGAATCCGGCCGCCACCTGGGCGTAAAACGCCTTCGTGGAAGCGACGCTCATCTCCACGTCACGCCCGTCCGACGTGTAGAGCACTCCGTCGGCCTTCTCGACGAGATCGCTGTTGCGGCGGTTGACGACGGCCAGCACGGCCGCACCCCGGGCCCGCACCAGGTCGACCGTGCGGTTCGTGTCGGTGGTCGTGCCCGACTGGCTGATAGCAATGATCAGCGTGTCACTCATGTCGTCGTCGAGGCCGAAGCCCGACAGTTCGCTGGCCGGTAGCCCGGCGACCGTGATCCCGGCGGTCGATGGCATCACCGAGGAGAGCGTGGACGCGAGAATCTGGCCGGCCACCGCTGCCGTCCCCTGGCCGATGGCGAGCACACGGCGGAAGGTGCCCGCGCCCAGCGCTTTGCGGAGGAAAGCGGGCAGCGTTTCCTCGCCGAGGTTCACGGCGAGTTGCCCGCCGTCGTCGTGCACCTTGCCCCGCAACGTCTTGCGGAACGACTCGGGGGCCTCCGACATCTCCTTGAGGAGGAAGTGCGGGTAGCCGGCCCGGTCGACATCGCGGGTCGTGATCTCCGCCACGGTGATCTCGTCGTCGCCGACCGGAAGGGGAGCGCCGTCGTAGGCGATCCGTTCGAGGCCGGCCAGCGTGCCGGCCTCTTCACGGTGGAGGACGACGACCTGGCCGCCGGTCGCCTCGCCGTCCATGCGGAGGTAGCGGGGCGTCTCCTCGACGACGCCGTAGGGTTCGCTGGCCACCACGAAGGCGTCGTCGGCCAGGCCGATGTAGAGCGCCTGGCCGCTGCCCCGCAGGGCGAGGAGGAGCGCCCCCGGGTCGGCGGCGCTGTTGGCGGCGATCGCCACCGACCCTTCGAAGGTGGCCACGGTGTGGCGGAAGGCCTCGGCAGGCTCGGTGCCTCCGGCCATGCGGCGGGAGACGAGCATGGGGATGACCTTGGCGTCGGTGGTGATCTCGGCCGGGGTGGCGAGACCTTCGGCGGCGCGCAGTTCGAGGTGGTTGTCGACGTCGCCGTTGAGGGCGGCCGCAACGTAGGGCGCTTGCTCGCGACCCTGCTCCTCGCTGTTGAGCGGGTGGGCGTTGGATTCGCTGATGAGGCCGACGCTGGCCCAGCGGGTGTGGCCGACCACACTGACTTCGGCGTCGGGGCCGGCCAGGGCCCTCCTCAGCAGATCGTCGCCGGCGATGGCGGCCCGTACGGCCCGGACGTTGTCGCCCAGCTCGCCGATCTCGGCCGCCGCCTTGTAGACGAACGCCAGCGCCGGCGCGGCGGATCCGCCGGCGTCTGCGGGTATCACGCGGACGGAGCCCGACCGGAAGAGCGGGTCGCCTGCCCGGCCGGTGATCTCGGGGTCGGACGGGTCGAGCCCGTGGCCGGTCACCAGCAGGTGCAGGCCCGCCGAGTCCCGGCCCCGGACCTCGAGCCGGTCAATGGCCGACAGGGCGACATGGACCGACCAGTACGCCTCGAGGGCGGCGTCGCTGATCCCTGTGCCATCGATCTCAGGGCCAACGTCCTCAGGGCCCCCGGCCAGCGCCATGACCTCCTGGGCGGTGCGGAGGCGGTCGGAGGCGATCGCCCAGACGGCGTCCTTCAGGCGGACGATGGCGGCGTTGGCCGCCTCCAGCTCCGCACCGGTCAGCCCGAGGCGGCCGGCATCGAGATCGGCCTCGAACCCGGTGATCGCCGACCTGGCCTCGGCCATGGTGGCCCCCAGGCGAGCGGTGAGCTCGGGGTGGCCGGCCAGGACCCGGACTCCGGCCGGACCGCGGAGTTGACCGTCGAGCGCTTCGAAGCCGGCTGCGGCGTCGGCGAGAGCCGCCGGGCCGGTGGCGAGATGCCCGAGGGCGGCGTCGAGGTCGGCCTCGAGCGCGGTGGGGTCAGGCGGAGCGACGGTTGACCGCCGACGCAGGACCGCTACGACTCCGCACATGGCGTTGAGACTAGGCGGGCGCCACCCCCGGCTGTTCCGGGGATGGCGCCCGTCCTGCAGTCGTGGGCGGACTCGACGATG
>JAICGL010000635.1 GCA_025923175.1 Acidimicrobiia bacterium | reverse complement strand
TCGGCCACGATCCGCCCGACGCCGGCAACGAGCGCCGTGCTCAGCTCCTCGTCGGACTTGTTGTTGCCGTGGAAGACGATCCGGGCCGGCGGGAACCCGGCGGCAAGGGCCACATGGAGTTCGCCGCCGGTGGCGACGTCGAGGTGGAGGCCCTCCTCGGCCACCAGCCGGACCATGGCCCGGCAGAGGAACGCCTTGCCGGCGTAGGCGACGCTGTCAGCGCCGAAGGCCGCGACGTACTCCTTGCAGCGGGCCCGGAGATGGGTCTCGTCATACACGAACAGCGGCGTGCCGAACCGCGCCGCCAGTTCCCCGAGGTCGCAGCCCCCGATCGACAAACGCCCGTCCGAAGAGACGGCCGCCGTGGCCGGAAGCAATCGCAGGTCGATCGGAGCGCTCAAGAGGCGGTGGCGGAGTCCGCGTCCAGCCCCGCCGCGGCGGGCGGTGGCTCAGCGGCGGGCGGTGCAGCGGCGGGAGGTGGCTCCTCCGTGTGATCTGCGATCGACTCAGTCGCAGGCTCTTCACTCTCGGCATCGAGTCCGCCAAGCCGGCGGGCGAGCAAGGAGTTCACACGGTCGATGAGGTCGAGGGGATCGAACGGCTTGGTGACGTAGTCCTCCACGCCCAGTTCCATACCCTTCTCGACGTCGCTGCTCTGGGCCCGGGCGGTGACGAAGATGATCGGGATGTGGGCGGTGACGTCGTCTTCCCGCAGGGCTTTCGCCACCTCGTAGCCGGTCATGCGGGGCATCATCACGTCGAGCACGACGATGTCGGGCAGTACCTCGCGCGCCCGTTTCAGACCCTCGGCGCCGTCGGCCGCCCTGACCACCTGGAACCCCTCCATCTCGAAGTTCACCTCGAGCAGCTTGAGGATGACGGGGTCGTCGTCGACCACGAGCACGGTGGCCGGGGGCATGCCCGCATCGTACACGGGGGATTTTGTCGCTCAGGAGCGACATAGCCCCTGACCGGCAGTTTCGCGCTTGCTCTGACCGGCTCAGACCTGTGCGATCAGCGCCCGGTATGCTGGGCGGCCGGGCATTCGCCCTCGTAGCTCAGGGGATAGAGCAACGGCCTCCGGAGCCGTGTGCGCAGGTTCGAATCCTGCCGAGGGCGCTTCCATTTTCCGTGCTGGGCGTGCGGATGTTGTGGCGATTCCGCGGAGACGGAAGGGCCCTGTCGGGGCGAGTGGAACCATCCTGGCGTGCCGATACGTCGCCTCCTCACCATCGTCCTCGCCGTCACCGTCGTCCTTCCCGTCGGAATGTTCATCCGCGATCAGTGGAACGAGGACCGGGCCTGCGAGCGTGAGTTCGGTCGCGACTCCACGAACTACGAGATCTGCACGGAGTACGGCGGCGGACCCGAGAAGATGTGTTTGGATCTCGAGCGCCAGCCCTTCAGTTGCTCCACGGAGTACATCGGGGGGAGGCGGAAGCTCGTGGCGGCTCGCAATGCCGGCCTCTACCAGGTGCGTCTGGAATGCGCGGCCCTCAACCAGATCTCCGGCGGCACGCGCTGCTCGCCCGAGCAGTGGGACGGGTACTGCTCCCAGCGCCACGCCGGCTCGCGGCGCTGCCGGGAGGTTGGCCCCGACGGGCCGGAGGGCGTGCCGAAGACCGAGTACCGGGCGAAGGTGTCTGCGCCCGTCGGGCCGCTCTCGGGGCCCCGGCCGGCGTGCGGGACGCTCACGACCTACGAACTGCCCGGCGTCACGCCTGGTGCGGTGGGAGTCGATGAGGACGGATCGGTCTGGTTCACCGAGTACAAGACGGGGGCCCTCAGCCACATGACCGTGGAAGGGAAGGTCTCCCGCCGTTTCATCAGTGCCAGACTCGGCGCCCTCGTCCGAGCGCCGGGCGGCGACCTTTGGGGCACCGACAAGGGCGGCAATTCGATCTGGCAACTCACCCGCGGCGGTGAACTCCGGCGCCATCCCATCCCCACCGCCACCGGACGGCAGGGACCAGGCGGCAGTGGCCCGTCGGACATCACGGTCGGCTCCGACGGCAGCGTCTGGTTCGTCGAGACCGAAGCCGACCAGGTCGGCAGGATCACCCCGGACGGGACGATCGCCGAAGTGCCGTTGTTCAGCTCAGCTGATGGCTTCATCCGGCCGAGCACCATCACCGCCTCGCCGGACGGATCGGTGTGGGTGAGCGCCCCCCTCGCCCGGCGCGTCGCCCGGGTGGACGGACGGACCCTCACCGTCACGCAGTTCCCGGTCGCGACGGGTGGTGGGACCGTCGATGCCCAGTCGGTGGCCGCTGACGTCGACGGCGGCGTCTGGTTCGAGCGATCGGCCGGTTCAGCGATGGACAACCGGCCCCCAATGCCGACCTTGGGTCGCATGGACCGGGCAGGCAAGATCACCTACCACCCGCTCCCGGGCGGGGGACCCCGGTGGCCGGGCTCGCTCACCGCCGGCCCGGACGGAGCCATCTGGTTCCTCGACGGCCCGGCCAAGACGATCGGCCGCATGGCACTCGACGGCATCGTCACGGAGTTCCCGTTGGCCTACCCGGATGTGTCCGGCCCGACGACCGAACCACTGGCGGCCGGGTCGAATGCCCTGTGGTTCGCGCTACCCCAGACCAACAGCCTCGGCCTGATCACGTGCCAGGGCCGAGGCTAAGAGCTCAGCATCTCCCCGAAGGCGGACTAGTTCTATCGGGGGGTCTGGGACCTAGGCGCGACACG
>JAICGL010000634.1 GCA_025923175.1 Acidimicrobiia bacterium | reverse complement strand
GCCTCGGCTCCGACCGTCTGCTCGAGGTGGGTGATGAACTCCTCGCCGATCTCGTACTGGCGCATCTTCATCTCGATCCCGACCAGCTTCCGGATCGTCCCGCCCACGCCGCCGGACTGGCGACGGGCCTTGAGGGCAGCCGACATGCGCTCCTGGCCGGTGACGTGGCGCTGGCCGAGCCGGTCCATCACGAAGTTGCCATGGCCTTCCAGCAGTGACATCAGGGCCTGGACCTGGTCGAGCACCTTGCGCTGTTCGTCGGTGGCGAAGAGGGCGACGATGCCGCCGTCGTCAAAGGGGTTGCGGCCCGCGCGGGCGGCCTCGGCGGCCCGCTCCAGCGCCCGGACGAGCCGCTTCGGATCGGGTTCGATGAGACCCATCGTGGCGTCCACCAGCGAGAGGAAGTAGCCCTTCATCCAGGGGACGGACCGGAACTGGAAGCGGTGGGTCACCTCGTGAAGGGCGATCCACAACCGGAAGTCGCCCGGCCGGAAGCCGTAACGCTTCTCGAGCACCAGGATGTTGGGACCCACGTAGTAGACGGCGTCGCCTGGGGGTTCGGGGGTGTCCCCCGACATGACAGCGTTACCGGCCTCATCTGGGCCGAGCAGGTCGTACTGGCCGAGCACCCGCTGGGCCAGGAACCCCATGAGGGCCCCCATCTCCGCACCGGCCACCGCCCGGCCCGCCGGGGCGAAAGGACTCTGGGCCATGCGTTCGCCGACCCGGCGCGTGAAGGGCTCCAGGGTGTGGCGGAAGCTCCGAATGTTGGCGTCGACCCAGCGCTGGCGGTCGAGGACGAGGGCCTTCGTGGAGTCGGCGGGGATCTCGAGGCGGGTGAACTCCCCGACGAGCTGCTCGGCCCGGGTGGTGACGGCGGCAAAGTCGCTCTGGAGCGAAGCCGCCAGGTACGAATTCTCGAGTGGGTCGTGGCCGGCGACGCGCCGGGCCAGCCGTTCGGCCAGCCCCCAGTCGACAGGCTCCGGGACAGCCCCGGGCGTGCTCAGGTGGTCTTCCTTCCGACCCGGACGCCGTACTTCAGCATGAGCACCTTGGCCACGTAGCCGACGACCATCATCAAGGCCAGACCGACAAAGCTCAGGGCCAGGACGGGCGCAATCCAGTAGTGCCACGGCTTGGCCGCAGCCAGCGTCGAACCGGGGAGCGCCAGGAAGAACAGCAGCACGGCGGACATGGGCTCATCGTACCGGGGCGCCCTGGCGAACCCCGACGCGAGGGTCCTCAGACCGTCGGCTCGATGGGAGGTTCGTGCCCGATCGCCTCGGCGATCCGGCGGCGCAGGTCGCCCGGCACCTCGTCCCGGCACTTCTGGGCGATCAGAACCCGCAACTCCACCTCAAAGTGGAAGCCCCCCGAACAGGGGGGGCAGTAATCCAGATGGCGGGCGATGGCGGCGCGGCTCTCGTCGGTCAACGCCCCGTCGAGGTAGTGGTAGATCTGGTGAATCGCCTCGTTGCAGTCCAAAGCAGTCAGTCCTCGCGGCCTAACGGGCCGGGCCGGTTCCAGTGGCAAGTCCGTTCTCGACGGCAAAATCCCACAACCGCTTCTGGAGCAACTTTCTTCCACGATGAAGACGGCTCATGACGGTTCCGATCGGAATATCGAGGATTTCGGCGATCTCTTTGTAGGCGAATCCCTCCACGTCAGCCAAGAGCACGGCCATCCGGAACTGCTCGGGGAGTGACTCGACCGCTTCCTTCACCGCCGTCTCCGGCATGCTCTCGAGGACCTCGGTCTCGGGGCTGCGCCCCGCCATCGCCGCCTCCCACCCGCCGAGGCGGCGGTAGAGGTAAAGGTCCTCGACGTCGTCGAGGTCAACCTGGTCCGGCTTGCGCTTCGCGGAGCGGTACTGGTTGATGAAGGTGTTGGTGAGGATCCGGTAGAGCCAGGCCTTGAGGTTCGTGCCCTCCTTGAAGCCCTCGAACCCCCGGTACGCCCGCAGATAGGTCTCCTGCACGAGGTCCTCGGCGTCGGCCGGATTCCGCGTCATCCGGAGCGCGGCGGAGTACAGCGGCCCCATGAAGGGCATTGCCTGCTCGGCAAAAGTCGCGGGATCGGCCAAGGTCGGGCAGCCTACTGCCCGGTCCGAATCGCCACGAACCGGTTTTCCGGACCTACCGGTATCAACTCGGGCCTATGTGTGAGCCCAATTGGGACGGGGCGACGCAACCCTGCTGGGAAGGCCTCCCGGCGAAAGGGAGCAAGGCTGACGGGTCCGAATCTCACAGTCACGCCCCGCCGGAGACGCCGGGGTTCCCCCGAGCCGAGTCGCGCAAGCTGGGTTGCGGCCGGCCCCCCCATCGCTCACCGAAGGAGTACGTCCCCCCATGCACTGCACCAAGAAGCTGGCTATCACGGCGATGGTCGCTGCGCTGCTCAGCGCAACCGGCATGTCGTCGGCGATGGCCGTCAGACCAGATGACAACGACCACAAGCGCGCGATCTGTCACGCCAAAGGTAACGGCGAGTTTGTGTTCATCGAGGTCGACGAGCACGCCGTCGATGAGGACGGCGTCGCCCACGACGGCCACGCGGAGGACTTCCCCGCAGAAGACGAGGACGACTGCGTAGTCGACGACGGCGACGACGACGACGACGACGACGACGACGATGACGACGACGACGACGATGACGACGACGACGATGACGACGACGACGACGCCGACGACGACTGCATCGCCTC
>JAICGL010000633.1 GCA_025923175.1 Acidimicrobiia bacterium | reverse complement strand
GAACGACCCGGGTACGAGCGCCGTGGCCACGACAGATCGCTCCTTTACTTTTGTTGCGCAAACAACACGAGTGTATCTCCGTAACAACGCTCCCAGGTTGACCCCCATCCGGCGGGCCAGGCCAGGGGCGACGAGCTGGCCGCCCGCTCCACGACGACGGTCGCATCGGGCGTCAGCCACGCCCCCTCGACGAGTTGCCGCAGGACCGCCTCGACGTCAGTGGCCGGGGTGTCGTACGGAGGGTCGAGCAATGCCAGGTCGAACGGGTCGCCGGGCCGGGGGCCGCCCAGCAGGCTGGTCACCGGGGTCTGCCGGAGCACGGCACGACCGTCAAAACCAAGCATCTCGATATTGGCCCGGATGGCCTGGGCGGCGGCCTGGTCCCGGTCTATGAAGAGGGCCTCCGCCGCGCCCCGGGAGAGGGCCTCGAGGCCGAGGGCCCCGCTCCCGGCGTAGAGGTCGAGCACACGGGCACCCACCAACCGGCCGGGCCCAAGGGCCGAGAAGACGGACTCCTTCACCCGATCGCTCGTGGGTCGGATCGCCTCCCCCGCCGGCACCACGAGGCGCCGCCCACCGGCTTCGCCGGCAACGATCCTGGGTCGCTTGCCGCCCCCCGCCATCAGCTCTTGAAGAGGAACTCCACGTCGTCGCCCAGAAGGTCTTCGACCTCCTCGGCGAGCTGGCGGTGCCGGGCGAGGCCGGGGTCGGCGTCGAGGATTTCCTCCGCCACCCGGCGGGCCTCCAGGACCACCGCCTCGTCGCGCGGGATCCGGCCGAGCTTCAGGTCGGTGAAGCCGGCCTGGCGCTCGCCGAAGACCTCGCCCGCGCCGCGGATCTCCAGGTCCCGTTCGGCCAGGAGGAAGCCGTCGGTGGAATCGGCCATTGCCTGGAGCCGAGCCTCGGCCTCGGGTGTCTGAGGGTCGCCGAACAGGAAGCACCACGACTCGCCGCCCCCCCGGCCGACCCGGCCCCGCAGCTGGTGGAGCTGCGAGAGGCCGAAGCGGTCGGCGTCCTCGATGATCATGACGGTGGCGTTGGGGACGTCGACGCCGACTTCGATCACGGTGGTGGCCACCAGTACGTCGATGAGGCCGTCCCGGAAGCGGGCCATGGTGGCTTCCTTGTCGACCTGGGGCATCTGGCCGTGGAGGAGCCCGACCTTCAAGCCGGCCAGCTCCTCCGCTTCGAGCCGGGTGGCCTCCTCGGTGGCCGCCTTGGCCTCAACCTTCTCCGAGCCCTCCACCAAGGGGCACACCACGTACGCCTGACGGCCGGCCGCCACCTGCTCCCGGAGCCGCCCGTAGGCCGCCTCCCGCTCCAGCGGGGACGGGGGGATGACCTCGGTGGTGATCGGCGTGCGGCCAGGCGGCATCTCCCGCAGCTCCGACTTGTCGAGGTCGCCGTAGATGAGCATGGCCGCCGTGCGGGGGATCGGCGTGGCGGTCATGACCAGCACGTCAGGCTCGGGCCCACCATCACCACCACCCGGGCCCTTGGCGCGGAGCAGGGCGCGCTGCTCGACGCCGAAGCGGTGCTGCTCGTCGATCACGGCCACGCCGAGGTTGGGGAAGGCGACGGTGTCGTAGATGAGGGCGTGGGTGCCGACGACGATGTCGACTTCGCCGGCGGCCAGGGCAGCCGAGAGCTTGCGGCGTCCGGCGGCGCCCGTCCGGTTGGTGAGGAGCTCAACCCGGACGGGCCGCTCCCCCATCAGGGTTCCCTCCGACGACACGGTCAGGCCTTGCAGGAACCGGGTGATGCTCAGGTGGTGCTGCTCGGCAAGCACCTCGGTCGGTGCCATCAGCGCTCCCTGGTAGCCGCCCTGGACGGCGGTGAGCAGGGCGCTCAGCGCGACGACGGTCTTGCCCGAGCCGACGTCGCCCTGGAGGAGGCGATGCATCGGCCGGGGAGCCGCAAGGTCGGCGCTGATCTCGGCGATGGCGTTCTGCTGGTCGCCGGTCAGGCCGAACGGAAGCTGGGCGTGGAACGCCGGGACCAGCGGCCCATCGATCTGGTGCCGGAGCCCGATCCGGCGCTCCTCGAAGGCGCGCTTGCGGGCCACGAGGCCGAGCTGCATGCGGAGGAACTCGTCGAAGATGAGTCGCCGGGCGGCGCGGTAGTGGTCGGCTTCGATCTCGGGCTGGTGAATGCCGTTGTAGGCCCTGGTGCGGTCGACGAGGCCGAGGCGGTCGCGCAGGTCCGGGGGGACGGGGTCGTCGAGCTCCCTCGTCCGCCGGAGAGCCTCAGCAACGAGTTTCTGGAGCTGCCAGGTGGAGACGTCGGCCTTCCCGGACTGGGGGTAGATCGGGACGATGACGCCCGTCTTCTCGCCGATGCGGCCGAGGACGTCGACGGCCGGGTTCGTCATCTGGTGCTTGCCCTTGTAGTGCTCGAGCTTCCCGAAGAAGGCCGCCTCGGTGCCGACGGGGAGCTGCTGGGCCCGCCACGCCTGGTTGAAGAACGTGACGTAGAGGTACGACGTGCCGTCGTAAACGATGGTCTCGACCAGCGCCCGGCCCTGGCGGGTGCGCCGGGAGCTCATCTTGCGCACCTCGGCGTAGACGGTTGCCTCCTCCCCCACGCGCAGATCGGCGATGTCGGACGTCTTGGTGCGGTCCAGGTAGCGGCGGGGGTAGTGCTCGATCAGATCCAGGACGTGGCGGATCTCGAGCATGCCGAGGCGTTCCTCGAGGCGCGGAGTGACG
>JAICGL010000632.1 GCA_025923175.1 Acidimicrobiia bacterium | reverse complement strand
GGCCTGCTGGTGATCCGCGGCGGCCTCCTCCGGGCCAGCCGGCGTCGCCGGCCCAACCAGCCCTAAAACCTGCGACTACCGGCGGGGGTCACCTTCGGGTGACCCCCGCCTCGTCGCGTACGTGGCGGAGACGAGGTTCTGTCCAGCGGAACGGCGGCGTTGACCGGCCCGGATGGGCCGCCCTCAATGGGGACGATGGACGTCCAGTCGCTTGGCTACCTCCGGATCACGGCCGAGGATCCGCACAACTGGGCCGGGTTCGCGTCGCACGTTCTCGGCATGGAGGCGATACCGGGCGACGGCGACGTGCTCCACCTCCGCATGGACGACCGGCACCACCGCATCGCCATCGAACCGGCGAACGGGTCGGAGGGATTCTCCTATGGCTGGGAGGTGGCTGACGCCGCCGCCCTTGACGTCGCCGCCGGCGAACTGGAAGCGGTCGGCGTGGCCGTGACGGCCGGGACCAAGACCGAGTTGGAGAGCCGCCGGGTGGCGGGCATGATCCACTGCCTCGATCCCGCCGGCCACCGGGTCGAGCTGTTCTGCGGCGCCGACGGGGGCGACGGAGAGTTCACCCCCGGGCGCGACATCAGCGGCTTCAAGACCGGTGAGCTCGGCCTCGGCCACGTCGTGCTGATGGTGCCGGAGCTGGAGCCGGCCGTCCGCTTCTACCAGGACGTCCTCGGCTTCCGAGTCTCCGACTACATGCTGGCGCCGTTCAAGGCGACGTTCCTCCACACCAACCCCCGCCACCACAGCCTGGCCCTCCTCGAAGTCGGCGTGTCGGCCCTGCACCACTTCATGGTGGAGCTCGATGACGTCGACGACGTCGGGCGGGGCTACGACCTTGTCCAGGCGGAGGGGATCGAGGTGGCCCGCACCCTCGGCCGCCACACCAACGACCGGATGATCTCGTTCTACGCCCGCACGCCGTCCGGCTTCGAGCTCGAGTACGGCTGGGGTGGTTACCTCGTCGACGACGCCAGCTGGGAGCCCTGCGAGCTCACCGCCACGAGCTCGTGGGGTCATACTCCGGCCTGAACCAAGCGGGAGGCAGCACCATGGGATGGCTCGAGGGACAGACAGCGCTCGTGACCGGCGGCGCTTCGGGGCTGGGCCGGGCCGTGGTGGACCGCTTCGTGCAGGAGGGCGCTCGCGTCGTCGTCCTCGACCGGTCGGCCGAGCACATCGAGAAGCTCAAAGCCGACCACGACCGCCGCACGGTTGTTGCCGTGAAGGGCGACGTCACCAGCCCGGCGGCCAACCAGAAGGCCGTCGCCGCCGCGGTGAAGGCCTTCGGTCAGCTCGACATCTTCGTCGGAAACGCCGGCATCTGGGACTACTCGATTCCCCTCGCCCACCTTCCGCTCACCATGCTCCCCGAGGTCTTCGACGAGGTCTTCGGCGTCAACGTGAAGGGTTACATCCTCGGCAGCAAGGCGGCTTTGCCCGAGCTGGTCAAGAGCAAGGGCTGCATCATCTTCACCCTGTCCAATGCCGCGTTTGATCCCGGCGGTGGCGGCGCTTTCTATACCGCCTCCAAACACGCCGTGCGGGGTCTCATCACCGAGCTGGCCTACGAACTGGCGCCCAAGGTGCGCGTGAACGGTGTCGCCCCCGGCGGCTGCGGTACCGACCTGCGGGGCCCGAAGTGCCTCGGCTTCGACCGCGTCGCCCTCGGAGGCGTCCCGGGGATCGACGATCTGGTGAAGATGGTCACGCCACTTGGGTTCCTGCCGGCGGCGGAGGACTACGCCGGGCTCTACGTCCTTCTCGCCTCGCGGGAAAACAGCCGGACGGTGACCGGCTCGATCCTTCGAGGTGACGGTGGCATCGGCGTCCGGGGCCTGACCCAGACCCGCGGTGGAGACGACCTCTAAGAGGACACGGCAGCGGCGGCCGGCGGTGTCTTTGGCTTCGGCTGGTAGCCGAGGTGCCGGCCGACAGCCAGGGTGGCCGCCCGGATCGCCGGCACCAGCGCTTCGGGGCTGAGCCGCCCGATCGGGCCCGACACCGACATCGCCGCCACCGGCAGCCCGGTGTGGTTGAAGATCGGCGCAGCCACGCAGTTGAGCCCGAGCGACGCTTCTTCGCTGTCGAACGAAACGCCGGTGGTGCGAATCCGCTCGAGCGTCTCCAGAAACTGCACCGGGTTCGTGATGCTGTAGGCAGTCAGCGCCGGCAGGCCGGCGGCGATGACCGACTTCACGACGTCGGGCGGGCTGAAGGCCAGGATCGCCTTCCCCACTCCCGTGCACGTCGCCGGCACACGGCCCGCGACACGCGATGGCGACCGGACGCTGCGATGGCTCACCAGCCGCTCGATGTAGAGGACGTCGGTGCCGTCGAGCTTGGCCAGGTGGACCATCTCCCGGGTGGTGGCCAGCAGGTCCTCCATATAGGGGAGGGCCACCTCCCGCAGCCGGAGCCGGTCCTGCACGAGTCCGCCGAGCTCGAAGAACTTGATCCCCAGCCGGTAGCGACCTGAGGCGCTGCGCTCAACGCCGCGCCAGGTTTCCAGGACGGCCAGGATCCGGTGCGTTGTCGTCTTGGGCAGGCCCGACCGCACCGAGAGCTCGGCCAGGCTGAAGTCGGGCAGCTCGGGCCCGAACGCGTCGAGGAGCGCGAGCAACTTCCCTGCCGCGGTGGTGGTGTCCTGGTTCTGGGGGGAAGCGGCATTCCGCCCAGAGGAACGAGTCGATGGC
>JAICGL010000631.1 GCA_025923175.1 Acidimicrobiia bacterium | reverse complement strand
GACTCGTTCATCATCCTCGACGAGGCGCAGAACACCACCGGGGAACAGATGAAGATGTTCCTCACCCGCATCGGGTTCGGGTCCAAGGCGGTGGTGACCGGCGACGTGACGCAGATCGACCTGCCGGAGGGCCGAGCCCGCTCGGGGCTGCTCCTGGTGCGGAACATCCTGGAAGGGATCCCCGGCCTGTTGTTCGTCGAGCTGACCGGGCGTGATGTCGTCCGGCACCGGATCGTGGGCGACATCGTCGACGCCTACGCCCGCCACGAAGAGCAGAGGTGATGGATCCCGTGGAGGTCTTCGTCGCCGACGAACAGGCGGAGGTCTCGGTCGACGCGCTGCGCTGGGTACGCCTCGCCCGGATGGTGCTCGAGGAGCAGGGCGTCCGAGGCGACGCCGAACTGTCCATGCTGTTCGTCGACGAGAAGTCGATGTCCGACCTCAACGAACGGTTCCTCGGGCGGGACGGCCCGACTGACGTGCTTGCCTTCCCGATGGACGACGAGCTGATCGAGAGCGGCCGCCAGCCCGATCAGGGCGGGCGTGGCCCCGGCTCGCCGGCCGAGCCGTCGGACGCCCCGATCCTCGTCGGTGACGTCGTCATCTGCCCCAAGGTGGCCGAGCGCCAGGCGCTCGACCACAACGTGCCGATCGACGACGAGCTCAGCCTCCTCGTGGTGCACGGCGTTCTCCACCTCCTCGGCTTCGACCACGAGGACGACGACGAAGCTGCCGTGATGGAGCGCCGGGAGCGTGAGCTCATGGCTCGCTTCCGGGAGCTCGAGCGAGGTCAATGAGGTGTCCGACAGCGACTGGCTGATCCTCGCCGGGGTCATCGCCCTGCTCATCACGTCCGCCGTCCTGGCCATGGCGGAGACGTCGTTCGTGCGGATCAACCGCATCCGGGCGATGACCCTGCAGGAAGAGGGCCGCCGCGGCGCTGACAAGCTGCTGAAACTGCTGGAGCAGCCGGAGACGGCCCTCAACCTCGTCCTCCTGCTGGTGCTCATCTGCCAGCTGACCGCCGCCACGCTCGTCGGTGTCCTCGTCGAGCGGAAGCTCGGCGGTTACGGCCTCCTGGCCGGTACAGCGGTCGAGGTCGTGGCGTTCTTCGTGTTCGCCGAGGTGGCGCCCAAGACGTATGCCATCCAGCACACCGAGGCGGCCGCCCTGCGCCTGTCCGGGCTGCTGTGGGCCCTGACGCGCATCCCACCGCTTCGCATCATCTCTCGCGTCCTCATCGCTATGGCCAATGTCGTCCTCCCCGGCAAGGGCCTGAAGAAGGGGCCGTACACCACCGAGGAGGACATCCGCACGATGGCCGACGTGGCCGCCGAGGAGGAGGTGATCGAGCGGGAGGAGCGCCGCCTCATCCACTCGATCTTCGAGTTCGGCGACACGGTGGTGCGGGAGGTGATGGTGCCCCGGCCCGACATGGTCGGGGTCGAGGCCGACGCCTCTGTCGACGAAGCCCTGGAGAAAGCCATCGGCGCCGGCTACTCGCGGCTGCCGGCCTACGGCGAGGGGCCCGACGACATCCTCGGCCTGGTGTACCTGAAGGACATCATTCGCCGGACCCGGGAGAACGGCGGCCACGGCCATGGCACGCTCCGGGAGCTGGTCCGTCCGGCTGTGTTCGTCCCCGAGCAGAAGCGGGTGGCGGAGCTCTTACGGGAGATGCAGCAGGAGAAGTTCCACATGGCGGTGGTGATCGACGAGTACGGCGGCACAGCGGGCCTCGTCACTCTGGAGGATCTCCTCGAGGAGATCGTGGGGGAGATTGTCGACGAGTACGACGTGGAGGCACCGAAGGTTGAGCGCCTTCCCGACGGGGGGCTGCGGGTGGCCGGGGGCACCCCGATCGACGAGGTGAACGAGCTCCTCGAGGTCGAACTGCCCGAGACTGACTGGGACACCGTCGGCGGCCTCATGTTCGGGATCCTCGGGCACGTTCCCGTCGAGGGCGAAACGATTGATTTCCAGGGGTTGGAATTCCGGGCCGAGCGGGTCCAGCGCCGGCGGATCCTCACGGTGCGGATCACACCGAAGGAATCGGAGCCGGCCGAGTCCACCGCGACGTGACCTTCCACTCCGGCATCGCCACCCTGGTCGGACGTCCCAACGTGGGGAAGTCGACCCTGCTGAACCAGCTGGTCGGCACCAAGGTGTCGATCGTGTCCGACCGGCCCCAGACGACCCGCAACCAGATCCACGGCGTGTGGAACGGGCCGGGGAGCCAGATCGTCTTCATCGACACCCCGGGGATCCACAAGCCGAAGACCGAGCTTGGCCGGCGGCTGAACAAGCGCTCCACTGACACGCTCTCCGCCGTCGACGTCGTCTGCTTCTTGATCGACGCCACCGCCACCATCGGAGCGGGGGACCGGTACATCGCCGGGCTGCTCGCCGAGGTCGAGACCCCGGTCATCCTCGTCGTCAACAAGACCGATGCCGCCCCGCCGGACGAAATCCTCGGCCACCTGGCCGGGGCCGCCGGCACGCTCGGTGATTTCGCTGCCTACGTTCCGCTGTCGGCCCGGACAGGCGACGGAGCCGACGCCCTGCTCGGGGAGATCACCAGCCGGCTGCCCGAAGGGCCGCTGTACTACCCCGATGGTGTGGTGACCGACCAGCCGGACACGTTCCTGGCCGCCGAGCTCCTCCGGGAGAAGCTCCTGGCCGTGGCCCGCGAGGAGCTGCCCCACTCGCT
>JAICGL010000630.1 GCA_025923175.1 Acidimicrobiia bacterium | reverse complement strand
GGAGGGAGCACTCGAATGACCGCTCTGGAGACTCCTGTTGGACGTCGCCAAGTATTGAAGGGCTTCTTGATCGCCGGACCAACCCTGGCGGTTGCTGCCCGCCTCGGACTTGCCGACGGTGCCAGCGCTTTCCCGACGAAGACCGATGAACTTCCTGACCAGCAGGACTTCACCGACATCTTCGTGGCGAGCGAAACCCCCACGATGTACGACCTCAAGATCGAGGTTAAGCCCGACAACCGCGTCTACGCCGAGGGCCCCCGCCAGGACATCGGCCAGGGCTTCTTGACGACCTTTGCCATGCAGGTGGCCGACCACCTCGACGTCCCGATGGAGAACATGGACGTCATCTGTTCGCCGGCCGAGCAGAAGCGCGGCGCGGCACAGATCACTGGTGGTTCGCACAACACCCGTGCGCTGTGGGACCCGATCCGGGTCGTCTGTGCTCAGATGCGTGGCCAACTGATGGCTGCTGGGTCGCAGAAGCTCGGCGTCCCGGTTTCGGCACTGCGGACCGAAAACGCTCATGTCATCGCTCGTGACGGCCGGAAGGTCAGCTACGGCGAGCTCACGGCTCTGGCTGCGAGCCTTCCGAAGGCGAACGCGGCTACGCCGAAGACGTCAGAGGACTTCAAGATCATCGGCAAGCCGCAGTCCCGCGAGAACGCCAAGAAGATTGCGCAGGGCACGTCCGGCTACGTGATGGACCTCCATTCGTCCAAGGAGTTCCGTCCTACGGTTCTGGCGATGGCGCCCACCCACGGCGCGACGGTCGTGTCGATCGACGACTCCGCGGCCAAGAAGATCAAGGGCTACATCGGCCACACCCACATTCCGGGCATGGCCGACTACCTGATCCCCGAGGGCGTGGCCGTCGTGGCCGAGACCTTCGGCCTCGCGAATAAGGCCAAGAACGCGATGAAGATCAAGTGGAGCTCGGGTCCGATGGACTCGATGTCCGACGCTCAGATCGACGACATGCTGAACGGGATCATCGACAAGGTGACCTCGCCCGGCGAGGGCGTCGAGGCCACGTTCCGCTGGCCCTACGTCCCGCACGCTCCCTTGGAGGAGAACGCCTCTTCGGGTGTGTTCAAGGACGGGAAGTACGAAGGCTGGGGCGGCGCCCAGGTGCCGACCACCATGCAGCGCCAGATCGCCGAGACGCTCGGCGTCAAGGTCGACGACGTGACCTACCACGTCATCCCGGCCGGTGGCGCGTTCGGCCGTCACCTGTTCCACGACCAGGACGTCCAGGTGGCGCAGATCGCCCAGCGCATGGGCATGCCGATCAAGCTGCAGTGGATGCGTGAGGAAGGCATCAAGAACGGCCGGTGCCGTCCGGTGTCCATCCACAAGGTCAAGGCCACCGTCACCAACAACGACGTGGTGTCGTACGAGCACCGTATGGCCTGCCCCGAAATGGACCTCCGTCACGGCCTCGGCGACGTCGCCACCGGTTACGTCACCGAGTACAACAACGAAGGGGCATGTCAGTACTTCTTCGCCCACACGCAGAAGATGTTCTACAAGACGGGTCCGACGGCCATCACGCTGAAGCAGAAGCTGCTGGCCAAGCCCACTGCGGCCTGGCGTGTTGTGTACTCCGGGCAGGTCCACGCGATCGACGAGATCATCGTCGACGAGCTCGCACGGTCGCTCGGCAAGGACGAGCTCGACTTCCGTTTGGAGACGCTCGACAGCGACCGTCACAAGGCCGTGCTGGCCAAGGCTGCTGAAAACGCCCAGTGGGGCAAGCAGCTGCCCGCCGGCGTGGCCCAGGGCATCGGCATGCACGACGAGTACAAGTCGATCGCTGCGTACGTCATGACCGTTGACACCCGGGGCAAGGAGCCGCGGATGACCGCCTGCCACATCGCGGTCGACAACGGCTACTGCGTCAACCCGAAGGGCACGCAGTCGAGCCTGCTCGGCCAGGCCCACGACGGCTTTGCGTTGGTGTACCGGGCCGGTCTGCACGTCGACAACGGCGCCACCCGTGAATCCAACTGGCACGACTACAAGTGGACCCGGATGTTCGACTCGGCGCCGGAGATGAGCTGCAGCATCCTGCCCAACTCCAACGCCCAGCCTGGTGGTGTGGGTGAGCTCGGTGTCCCGGCTGCCGCTGGTGCGGCCGCCAACGCCTGGGCTCGGGCCACAGGCAAGCAGCCCCGGAACTTCCCGCTCAACGAGTACGGAGCCTGATAACGATGCCGGTGATCACATTCAATCTCAATGGCAACCCGGTTTCGGTCGACGCTGACAAGGACGAGGAACTTCTGTGGGTCCTGCGTGACCGAATGGACGTCTACGGCCTGAAGTACGGCTGCGGCATGGGCCTTTGCGGCGCCTGCACCAGCCATATCGACGGCGTAGCCAAGCGGACCTGCATCACGCCGATGAGCTCCATCGAGGGCAAGAACGTCACGACGATCGAAGGCCTGGCCCAGGGTGGCGAGCTCCACCCGGTCCAGAAGGCCTGGGTCGACAACGACGTGGCGCAGTGCGGTTACTGCCAGGCCGGCCAGATCATGCAGGCCGTGTCCCTGCTGAACCAGAAGCCCAACCCCACCGACGCTGACATCGACAACGCGATGGGCGGAAACCTCTGCCGGTGCGGCACGTACTTCCGCATCCGTTCCGCCATCAAGGAAGTGGCGGCCGGCAAGCACGGCTAAGTCCATTTAGGTAACCCTCGATGCGCCGT
>JAICGL010000629.1 GCA_025923175.1 Acidimicrobiia bacterium | reverse complement strand
TCGGCGACCTGGACCGTGAACGAAGCGATGGCGGCCACCGGCCCGGCGCCGGCCCGGGCAGCCATCTCGGGCAGCCGGTCGAGCGAGCCGATGTCACGCTCGACCAGCCGGGCCAGGAGCGGAGACCCGCCGCCCCGGCCGTCGTGAGCCCGGAGGGCGGCGTCGAGACCCCGCCGGCCGACCCAGAATCCGCTGCCGGCGTCGCCGAGCAGGTGACCCCAGCCGTCGACGCAGGCAATGGCGCTGTCGAACGTCCACACCCCGCCGCCCGGGCCCGCCCCGCCGACCCCGACCCCGCCGGGCCCGTGCCCGCCCGAGCCGATCGCGCCGGGCCCGTAGGCGCCCGGAAGGGCGGCGCGGCCATCCCCCGGGCGCTGCGCGCCGCCGAGGGGCCCTCCGGCACCGCCGTCAGAGTCGGGAACCTTGACGGGTACCGCCCCGAAGGCGACGGCCCCGGTGCCCGCGACGAGCACGACCCCGCCATCAGGATCGGGGAGGGCGCCGGCGTGGGCGGCGACCACGTCACCGGCCAACGTGACCCGCGACGCCCCGAGGCGGTCGTGGAGGCGGGCGGCAACGGCCGGAGCGACGTCCCGGGTGCCGAGCAGCCCGGCCAGGCCGGCCGAGACCATCACCACGTGCCCGACGTCGTGGCGGGCGGCGGCGGCTGCCACCACGGCCGAGGTGACGGTGGCGGCCAACGCCTCGACCATTGCCTCCACCACCAGCGGGCCGGACACGGCCGGCAACCCGGGGCCCACGGCCACGGGCCCGGGCCGGCCGTCGGCGCCGATCACCGCAGCGCGGCACCGGCTCCGGCCGCCGTCGACGGCCACCAGGCTCCCCATGGCCCCCATCATCTCCCGGTATAGCGCGCCGGGCCGCGCCGTGCGCCCAGACCTGCGGTTTCGCGCTCAGAGCCCTCTCAGAGGGCCGCCGGACGCCAGGCCTGTTGAGCGTGACGGCTCCAGTTGTTAGGAACGGGGCTTCATGGACACGGAACGGAACGCCGTCCTGGCGGCAGTGGCGGAGTGGCCGGTGGAGGTGGCCGCGGTCGGCGTCACCTCCCCCTCGGCCACGCTGGCCTCGATTGGGCCCCTCGACCGGGCGCTGCCGCTGGCGTCGGTCACCAAGCTGCTGACGGCCGTAGCGGTCCTGGTGGCGGTGGAGGAGGAGACCCTTGGCCTCGACGACCCGGCCGGTCCCGAAGGCTCGACGGTGGCCCACCTGCTGGCCCACGCCTCGGGGCTCGGCCCCGACGGCGACCGCCTCGCCAAGGTGGGCGCCAAGCGCATCTACTCGAACGCCGGCTTCGAGATGCTGGGCGAACTGCTGGCCGAACGGTCGAAGATGCCCTTCGAGACCTACGTCACCGAGGGCGTGCTCCGCCCCCTCGGGATGACGGGCACCACCATGGGGCACCCGGCCTACGGGGCCGCGGCCCCAGCCGAAGACCTCCTCTCCCTGGGCCGGGAACTGCTCGCCCCCCGGGTGCTGAGCGAGGCCACGCTGGCCCGGGCCACCGAGGTCGCCTTTCCCGGCCTCGACGGTGTCGTCCCCGGCTTCGGCCGCCAGAATCCCAACGACTGGGGCCTGGGCTTCGAGCTGCGCGACGGCAAGGACCCCCACTGGACCGGCAGCCGCAACTCCCCCCGGACCTTCGGCCACTTCGGCAAGTCGGGGACGTTCCTGTGGGTCGATCCCGACGCCGAGCTGGCCTGCGCCTGCGTGACGAACCGGGAATTCGATGCCTGGGCCGTCGAGGCCTGGCCGCCACTGTCCGACCAGGTCCTGGCTACCTTCGCGAAAGGCCAAACCTGACGAGCGTCGAGCAATCAGGGCTCGTCGTGTGTGACCATCTCTGGAAGCAGCTCAACGACCCGGGGGACAGGGGGTGTCCCCCTGACAGCGGCGGCGGGAGCCGCCAAGGGAGTGGTGTGTGGAGCAGTTTTCCGTGACAGCGGCCAGGGAGGCGGAGGCGCCGCCGGCGCAGGCCCTCCCGGCGGGGGCCGGTGGCGGCGAGGCCGTCGCCAACCCGCGGCGGCGTGCGTCACGGCTGGGCCTTCGGGCCCGGGCGACGGTGGCCTTCGGCTGTGTCGCCCTGGCGCTGTCGGCCACCCTCGCCACCATGGCCTACGAGCTGACCCGCAGCTACCTGATCAAGCAGCGCCAGAGCACGGCCATCCGCCAGGCCTATGTCAACGCCCGGCTGGCCCGGTCCGTGCTGCGGACGCCCGACCCCGACGTCCCCACCATCCTGGCGTCCCTCCAGACCAGCTCCGGGTCGGTAGCGGTGCTCAACTACCAGGACCGCTGGTTCGCCAGCAAGGTCGGCATCGGGCCCAACGCCGTGCCGGCGGACCTGCGCAAGAAGGTCCTCGAGGGCTTCGTCGGCCGGCAGCGCTTCATCCTCGACGGGGAACCCCAGGTGGCGGTGGGCGTGCCGCTCCCGGCGGTCAACGCCTTCTACTTCGAGTTCTCGCCGATGGCCGAGCTGGAGCGGTCGCTGTCATTGCTGGCCCGGGCGCTCGCCCTCGGAGCGGGAATCACGGCGTTTGTCGGAGCGGCGGTCGGCCGATACGCCAGCAGCCGGGTACTGCTGCCGCTGCGGGGCGTCGCCACCGCCGCCTACCGGATCTCCCACGGCGCCCTCGACACCCGCCTCGACGCCAAGGGCGACCCCGACCTGGCCCCCCTGATCACCTCGTTCAACGACATG
>JAICGL010000628.1 GCA_025923175.1 Acidimicrobiia bacterium | reverse complement strand
CCGAGCGAGCGGCGTCGGCGGCCGCGGCGTTCCCCTCCGGCCCGGGCGCCCCCGCACCGGCTGACGCCGGCACCTGGCTGGCCGCCGGCGACGGCGGCGTCTTCTCGTTCGGCGGTGCGCCGTTCTACGGCTCGATGGGTGGCAAGCGCCTCAATCGGCCCATCGTCACCATGGCTGCTACACCCAGCGGGCGGGGCTACTGGCTGGTGGCGTCCGACGGTGGCGTGTTCGCCTTCGGCGACGCCGGCTTCTTCGGATCCACGGGCGCGATCGCGCTCATGAAGCCGATCGTGGCCATGGCGCCGACGCCGTCGGGCCAGGGCTACTGGCTGGTGGCGTCGGACGGTGGGGTGTTCGCCTTCGGTGACGCCGGTTACTTCGGATCCACCGGCGCGACGAAGTTGAAGGCGCCGGTGGTGGGGATGGCCCCGACCGTCAGCGGCAACGGCTACTGGCTGGTGGCGTCCGACGGAGGGATCTTCACCTTCGGGAACGCCACCTTCATGGGTGGCACCGGCGGCACGAAGTTGAAGGCACCGGTGGTGGGGATGGCCCGCACGCCCGGCGGCCGGGGCTACTGGCTGGCGGCTTCCGACGGCGGCATCTTCTCCTTCGGTGACGCGCCCTATGCCGGCTCGGCCGGCGGGCTCAGGCTGGCCGGCCCGGTGGTGTCGATGGCGGCGACCCCGCGGGGGCTCGGCTACTGGCTGGTCGGCTCCGACGGCGGCATCTTCAGCTTCGGCGACGCCGGATTCGCCGGCAGTCTCGGCGGGATCCGCCTCGTCGCCCCGATCGTGACGCTGGCGCCCCGCCCGGCCGTCAGCCGCCCCGCCGAGGTCTCGATCTTCTTCTATCCGTGGTACGCCACCCCGGCCACGGCACCCCGGACGGCCTATCGCCACTGGGAGCAGAACGGCCACACGCCGCCCCACGACATCGGCGCCAACTTCTATCCGGCCGACGGGCTGTACAGCTCGCTCGCCCCCGCCACGCTGGCCAAGCAGGCCCGGCAAATGGCCGCCTCCGGCGTCGACACCGTCGTCTCATCATGGTGGGGGCGCGGCACGGACGCGGCCCACTACGAGGACTGGATGCTGCCCGATCTCGTCGTGGCCGTGCGCGCCGCAGGGCTCCGCCTGGCCATCCACCTCGAGCCCTACAAGGGACGCTCGCTCACGACCGTGGCCGGCGACCTCGCCTACCTACGGGGCCTCGGCATCACCGACGTGTACATCTACCAGGCCGAAACGTGGGGCGCCGCCGCCAACTGGGCCCCGGCCATCGCCACCCAGCCCGACATGCGCTTCTTCGCTGAGAGCGGGAACCTCAGCAAGATGCTGAACGGCGAGTTCGCCGACTACGCCCGCACCGCCGGCTTCGACGGGATCTACACCTACGACGTCGTCCGCTACGACGCGGCCGAGATAGCCGTCGCCTGCGGCGCCGCCCGCCAGCGCCGCCTGCTGTGCTCTCCCTCCGTGGGCCCCGGCTTCGACGGCCGCCGCGCCGGCATGGGCAACATCCCCGTCGTCGCCCCCCTCGGCGGCCGGCGCTACGACGACATGTGGCGGGCTGCGATGCCCGTCGCCGACGTCGTCAGCATCACCAGCTGGAACGAGTGGCACGAGGGCACCCAGATCGAACCGGCCAAGCCCTACTGCTTCCCCTCCGACGGCTACTGCTCCATCGGCTACGAAGGCGTCTACGGCCGCACCGGCTCTCACGCCGAAACCGCCTACATGGACCGCACGGCCGAGTGGGCCGACGAGTTCCGCTTACTCCGCAAGTAGGCGCGACCCGGCGCACCCGTTCAGGCGGATGTGCGCTCGGCCTCGGCTTCGGGTTCGAAGAGCGCGGGGGACAGGTTGAGGCCGACCGCCAGCGGTTCGAGGTCGGGGCGTTCGGCGCTTCGGACCGTGTCGTAGACGAGTTCCTGGGCCCGGTCGAGGTCCGGGTCGATGCCGAGTTCCCGGGCGAGGGCGAGGGTGTCGAGCGCGGCCTTGACCGCGTCGTCATCGTCGGGGCCGGCAGTCACCGCGTGGCGCACCGCGGTGAGGACGGTGGCACTGACGGATTGGCGGGCGGTCGCTCCGGCGGCTGAGGTGAGGGCGGCCAGGCCGAGGCTCCGGGCCCGCCGGGCCACGGTGACGGCGGCGTCGAGGTCGCCGGCGGCGAGGAGGAGCTCGATGCGGTGGGCGGCCGCCGTCTCGGCAGCGCCCCGCAGGGCGAAGGGCCATTCCGGAGCGCCCTGGGTACTGCCGGGGGTGAGCTCCCGGTTGGCCAGGGCGGCCCACTGGGCGGCGTTGAGGAACGGTTCGGCGGCGGAGGCGAGGTGGTCGGCCAGGCCGGCGGCGGCCCGGTCGAGGAGTGCCTCGGCCGCTTCGGGCAGGAGCGACGACACGTCGAAGGCCTGACCGGAGCCGGTGGTGACCCCCGGGGGCCAGGGGGTGTCCCCCTGATCCTGGCGGCGTGAGCCGCTCAGGAACGTGTCGGCGAGCCGGGTGACGAGCTCGTCGTCGGAGCGGCCAGCCTCGAGGTCCTGCTGAAGCATCCCGAGGGCATCGGCATCGGCGGGCCAGTCCGCCACCCGGACGGCCCCGACTGCCTCCTGGTCGCCGAGTTGCAGCGCCACGGCGACGAGCTCGTGGACCCGGCCCGTCCGCCGATGGGTGAGCCGCACCCGTCGCCAGGCGAGCGCGGCCGGATCGCGTTCCCCGGGTGTG
>JAICGL010000627.1 GCA_025923175.1 Acidimicrobiia bacterium | reverse complement strand
TCGACGTAGCCGTCGCCGTCCTTGTCGCCGAAGTTGGTGATCCATTCGATGGCCCGGTCGGCGACCGGCAGGAGAGCATCGACGTCGCCCTGCCGGCTCCCCCACCGGGCCAGTTCCCCCAGCAGCATCACGAACAGCGGGGTGGCGTCGACGCTGCCGTACGAGATGGTGCCGCCCCCCAAGGAGATGCCGGCCGCCTCCCCGAAGCGCATCTCGTGGAGGATCTTCCCCGGCTCCTCCTCGGTCAGGGGGTTGACCGCCCGGCCCTGGAAGCGGGCCAGCGTCTGCAACGTGCCGAGCGCCAGGTCGGGGTCGACGATCATCGCCATCCAGGACGTGATCAGCGAGTCCCGTCCGAACAGCGTCATGAACCACGGCGCCCCGGCGGCCACCACCGCTCGGTCGGGGTGGTCGGGGTCGAAGATCCGCAGCGCGGCGAGGTCCTCGGTGGAGCGGGCCAGCAGGGCGCCGAAGACCTCGTGGTCGCAGGCGATGATCGGCAGCGAACGGCGCCAGGCGGCGAGACGCTCGACCGGGGTGGCCCGGTCGACGGGCACCTCGCAGCGGTAACGGGGCTCGACCGGCGTGACGTCGATCACCGGCGTGACCTGGAGGCAGGTCGACCACTGCCCCCGCGCCGGGACGATCAGTTCGTAGGAGGCGATGTTGCCGTTGATCTTGGGCGCGGTGGAGAAGTCGACATAGGTGCCCCGCCGGAAGCCGCCCCGACGGTAGGAGAACGTCATGCGGGTGCGGTCGGCCTCGAGGCGCAGCTCACCGGTCCGCTCGACCCGGCCCTCCTTGACCTCGAAGAGATCGGCGAAGTCGCAGTTGAGCGTCAGCTCGATGGCGCAGAAGGCCGGCTCCTCGCCGAAGTTGCGGACGACGATGTCCTCCCGCATCCCCCGTCCCACGTAGCGGTGCCGGAAGATGACGAGGTGGGAGTCGGCCCGGCCTCGCAGCGGATGGTCCCGCAGCACGAACGACGCCGAGAACGGGTCGGTGGTCGTGGCGGCCAGCGGCTCGGGTACCTGCCCGTTGACCCGCAGCTCCATCTCGGAGACGAACCGGGTGTCCCGGTAGAAGAGCCCCTCGGGGAACGACGAGTGCATGTTGCCCGTCCGCCCCGAGATGCAGAAGGCCGGCCCCTCGACCAGGGTGACCGTCCCGCCCGCCCCGAGGGACGGACTCGCCGAGGATGTCCAGGGGCTCGTCACGGGCCGCCACGATAGCGCCGCTAATTTCCACTATCGCCGTAGTGGAATTACAATGTGGGTATGTCTGAAGGCATGTCTGCCGATCCTGTTCTCGTCATCGACGACCTGCACGCCGGCACCACCGCGGGTGGCGAAATCCTCCGGGGTGTCTCGATTTCCGTGGCCCCCGGCGAGCTGCACGTGGTGATGGGGCCCAACGGGTCGGGGAAGTCGACCCTGGCCAAAACACTGCTGGCCAACCCGACGTACGAGGTCACGGCGGGCCGGATCCTCCTCAAGGGCGAGGACATCAGCGAACTCTCGACCGAGGAGCGGGCCCAGCGGGGACTCTTCCTCGGTTTCCAGCATCCGGAAGAGTTCGCGGGTGTGACAGTCCTGAACTTCCTTCGCCAGGCCATGTCGGCCCGGAAGGGGTTCGACATGTCGGTCCTCGAGGTGCGCCTCGCCCTCATGGACTGGATGAACCGGCTGTCGGTCGATCAGAAGTTCATGGACCGCTATCTGAACGACGGCTTCTCCGGCGGCGAGAAGAAGCGCTCCGAGATCCTGCAGATGGCCCTCCTCGAACCGGACATGGCCATCCTCGACGAGACCGACTCGGGGCTCGACATCGACGCTTTGAAGATCGTGGCCGAGGGCATCAACGAGGTGCGCAAGGAGCGTCCGGAGATGGGCGTGCTGCTGATCACGCACTACCAGCGGATCCTCCGCTACCTCACGCCCGACGCGGTGCATATCTTTGTCGGAGGGCACATCGTCGAGTCGGGGGGCTTCGAGATCGCCGAGCGCCTGGAAATTGAGGGATACGAAGCCTTTCGGGGGGCGGACGTCACACAATGAGCACCATTCACGCCCCGGGGCCGCTGGCTCGGCTCCGGACGGATTTCCCAATTCTGCGCCGGCGGGTCAACGGCAAGCGGCTGGTCTACCTGGACTCGGCCGCCACCTCCCAGAAGCCCCAGGCCGTGCTCGACGCGCTCGACGACTACTACACGCAGCACAACGCCAATGTGCACCGGGGGGTGTACACGCTGGCGGAGGAGGCGACCGCCGCCTATGAGGCGGCCCGGGCCAAGACCGCCCGCTTCATCAACGCCCCCTCGACCAAAGAGGTCATCTTCACCCGCAGCACGACCGAGGCCACGAACCTCGTGGCGCACGCCTGGGGCCGATCGAACCTCGGCGCCGGCGACGCCGTCGTGCTCACCCACATGGAGCACCACGCCAACATCGTGCCGTGGCACATGCTGGCCGCCGAACGGGGCGTCGAGCTGCGCTGGATCCCCCTGACACCCGACGGGCACCTTGTCCTGACCGAGCTGCCCCGCCTGCTCGACGGCGCCAAGCTGCTCAGCGTCACCGCCGTCTCCAACGTGCTCGGCACGATCAACGACATCGCCCCACTGGCCGAGGCGGCCCACGACGCCGGGGCGCTCCTCCTTGTTGACGCCGCCCAGGCCGTCCCCCACATCACGCTCGACGTCACGGGCCTCGGCGCCGACTTCGTGGCCTTCTCGGGCCACAAG
>JAICGL010000626.1 GCA_025923175.1 Acidimicrobiia bacterium | reverse complement strand
GATTACGCACCGTAACGGTGGGTAACCCGCTCGGGCTCCGCGCCGATCCGTCCATCATCGACTCACTGCTGGGACTGGCCGCTCGCCAGTACAGCCGTGATGGGGGCGTGCCTGGCGACTGGCGGGATCGCCTCTCACCGCTGCGCGGGTGGAGGCCCAACGGCTGGAGTCCGAATCGCTGGCTGAAGGTGCTGGCCCGCGACCTCGACGTGCCCGTCATCGCCCTCTCCCAGCTCAACCGGTCTCTCGAGTACCGCCAGGACAAGCGCCCCATGCTCGCCGACCTGCGCGAGTCCGGCGCGCTGGAACAGGACGCCGACGTCGTCGCCTTCATCTACCGCGATGACACGTACCATCCCGACAGCGCCGACAAGGGGGTGGCCGAGGTCATCGTGGCTGACCCATCCGCCCCCGTATGCTCCGGCCCTCGCCGGGTTGCACCGTCTCGTGACGGTGCTCGCTGTCTGCCTGCGCTTCGCCCTCCCTCGTGGCCAAGCACCGCAACGGGCCGACGGCCAGATTCCGGCTTGCCTTCCTCGAGCACCTGACCAGGTTCGCCAACATCGCTCGGTGACGTCGCTGGCGGACTCGGGCGGTCAAGACACTTTCACATTGGGCAAGTAGAGGCCCCCGAGTCTCCGCCGATTAGTCAGCCGGCTCAGCCGCGTGTTGTCAGCACGACGATCAGGCGGTGCGGTCTGCTCATGGCCGGTGCCCGCTCTGGTTGTCCGGCGGGTCGGTGGGCGGGTGCGTCATTGTTGGCCGGTGTGACCGGTGACGCTGGGGGAGCTGGCGGCGCAGAACCGGCCTGCGGCACGCGGTGACGACCTACGGCTCCTTCTGACCGCCGGGCACTCAGCCAGGAACGGGATAGTCCAGGGACCCGGCACTGGCCATGGCCGCCAGGGCCTGCTGGGTGGTGAGGAGCGGTGTCGTCTTGAGCGTCTTCACATGTCCGGCGGCGGCTGCCCGCATGGCGAAGCTGGCCGCGGTGTCGTTGTCGGGGAACTCGGCGATGACGACCGCGTCGTACTCGCCGAGGCTGACGTAGGCTGATTCCAGCCGGCCGCCGAGAGCCTCGATGACCGACCCGACGGCCGCTGAACGGTCCTCGGGGTTCTTCGTCATCGTTGCCCAAGCCTCGGGTGTGTAGGCAGCCTGAAGCAGGTAGTGCGGCATTGCAGTGACCTCCCTCGCCCCATAGTGGGGTGAGGGAGGTCTACCAGTCGGGCGATGTCACGTCTGTCGCCATCGAGACAGATGCCGGTTCCATGCACCAGAGAAGGAGTGTCCTCGCTCCGAGGAACCCTCCACCTTCCTGAAGGCGTGGTCGTCTCGACCGACGACCGGGGCCGGCAGTGGCGCACCGCCGTCGTGGTGGAGCTGACCCGCAAGACCGAGGCCCGGGTCGTAGCCATCCTCCGCCATCTGCTGGCCGCCTACGACGACGTCGTCTCTCAAGATGCCCCGAGGCGCGAGGGGGGAAACTGGGAAACAAAGGTTTGTGGTGGCCTCGGGAGCAGCCCGCTTCGGACCCCGAGCACCGGGCTCAGTGGTGAACGGCGCCGGCCCTCACCTCGGCCAGCCGCTTGAGGCGGCGCAGGGTCTCCGCGTTGCGCAGACCGACGGCGGTGTCGAAGAGCGGATTCCAGACCGTCTCCCTCGGATCACCCCTCGGTCGTTCCTCCATGGTGACCGAGGTGCCCGAACCTTCGGCTCGGAGCGTGAACGAGACCGTGGCCCTGATGAAGGGGAGGGCCCGCACTTCCATGACGAGTCGACGGGGCGGATCTGCTTCCAGCGCCACGCTCTTGTCCTTGGTGGCGAGGAGCCCGAAGCCGACTTTGTGGTGGAAGGCGCTGCCGGGCTCGGGCCACGACTTGTCGTAGCCCCGGATCGACTTGTTGCCCACCACCCAGATCTCGTAGGAGGGCGGGTCGGCGAGCACCGCATACACGACGTGTGGCGGGGCCTCGATGGTGGTCGTGCTGCGCGACATCAGAGCTTTCGTTTCACCGATGGGTAGGTGACGGGCTTACCCCGGCGGCGTGGACATCAACCTGTCTCTGGCTCGGCCGGTTGCCGCCGGGTCGGCCGTGATTTGCGCCGCGACGACGGCGTGGCCGGCGACCAGGAGCCTCCGGGAGGGCCTCGGCGGTGGACCCGTCGGACGGGGGTCCTGTCGACGAACCGGGCAAGACGTGGCGCACCGGCGGTGGAGGTGGAGCTGACCTGGAAGACCGAGGCTCGCTTCTTCGCCATCCTCCGCCATCTGCTGGCCGGCTACGACGACGTCGTCTAACGGGTCCACCGGTCGGCCATGACCGTCGTGACCCGGTCGGTGACGTCGCCCCCGAGCGGGGCGGAGCGGATCATGGTCCGGCCCTACCCGCCACCGACAATGGCGGCGGTGGCTTAGAGCCTGGACGGGGCAAACCTCGCCTCCGGACGTCCGCTGCTGTTGTCAGCGGGACCATCCGCGAGCCCGCGGGTGGCCGGTGGCTCTGCCGCCATGGCGGTGGTGCCTTCGCGACGGCAGGGGCGCGCACCTTGCCCTCGCCTTGTTCAGCTGTGGATGGGTTGAGCGATGTAGATGCTGTTCTGGGGTCCGGGGGCGTCGACGACGGCGACGTCGGTGAATCCGGCGTCTTCGAGCATCCGTCGAGCGGTCTGCTCGCCCCAGGCGGTCCCGAGACCTGCTCCTCCGTCAGCGAGGGAGACGGTCAGGCAATGGAGGACACTG
>JAICGL010000625.1 GCA_025923175.1 Acidimicrobiia bacterium | reverse complement strand
GTTGCCTCCTCCCCCACGCGCAGATCGGCGATGTCGGACGTCTTGGTGCGGTCCAGGTAGCGGCGGGGGTAGTGCTCGATCAGATCCAGGACGTGGCGGATCTCGAGCATGCCGAGGCGTTCCTCGAGGCGCGGAGTGACGCCGCTGAGCCGGGTGATCGGAATGTCCCGCAGGTCCCGAAGCGTCTTGCCCACTGCCGGCCGAGCGTATCGGCGCTGCTATCGTGAGACGTTCCTGTTTTGCGGCTGCTCAGTCGCGCGCAGAAGTGAGGTTCGAGATGTCGGCGGTTTGCAGTGTCTGCGGGAAGCGGCCCCGGGTGGGCATGCGCGTGAGCCACTCCCACCGTCGGACGAAGCGGCGCTGGAGCCCCAACATCCAGAAGGTCCGGGCCGTCGTGGCCGGCGCCCCGAAGCGGGTGCGGGTCTGCACGTCGTGCCTCAAGGCGGGGAAGATCCAGAAGGGTTGACGGCGCCGGGCCCGGCGCCCAGCTGCACCCCGGCGGCGATCGCCGCCGTCACGAACGTTTTCGCTCCCTCGATCGCCTGAACAAGGTCCTCGCCGCGCGCCAGCCGGGCGGTGATGGCCGCCGACAGGACGCACCCGGTGCCGTGCGTGTTGGCGCTGTCGAGGCGCGGCCCTGTGAACCAGAGCCGCTCGGAGCCGCTATCCCGGGTGACGAGCAGGTCAGAGGCGTCCGGCCCGGGCAGGTGCCCCCCGGTCACGAGCACGGCCGACGCCCCGAGTTCGAGGACGGCGAATGCCAGCCGTTCCACCTCCTCCCGTTCGGTGGGCGGCTCCGGCCACTGGGCAAGGGCGGCCGCCTCGGTCAGGTTCGGGGTCACGAGATCGGCCACCGGTAGAAGCCGGTTTCGCACTGCGGCGATCCCATCCGGCGTCGCCAGCTCCGCTCCGCTGGTCGACACCGCCACCGGGTCGACAACGAGGGGATGCAGACCCCATTCTTCGATCGCGCCCGCCACGGCGTTCACGACGCCGGCTTCGCCGAGCATGCCGGTCTTGGTGGCCGAGACGCCGATATCGGTGACCACGGCCCCGATCTGGGCCGTCACGACCGGCGGGGCGATGGTCTGGATCTCGTCGACCCGGACTGTGTTCTGGGCGGTGACGGCGGCGACGGCACAAGTCCCCCACACGCCGTGGGCGGCGAACGTCTTGAGGTCGGCGGCGATCCCGGCTCCCCCGCAGGAGTCGGTCCCGGCGATCGTGAGGGCGACCGGCGGCTTCACTCGACAGGGTGCTCCCAGCCGCTCGGCGGGAGGGGCCAGGTGCCACCGCCGGGGGTCGTGAGAAGGACTTCGCCGCCGGCAATGACCGTGCCGATCGGAGCGGGCAGGTGCAGGCCCGCTGCGACGAAGGCCTCCGCCACCGCAACCGGGTCGGGAGCGGTGAAGCACAGCTCGTAGTCGTCACCGCCGGCCAGCGCTTCATCCACGGTGGCGCCAGGCCCGACCGGGACGGCCGACGGCTGGAGAAGGGCACCCACCCCCGACTCCCGGCAGATGTGGGCCAGGTCCGACGACAGCCCGTCCGACAGGTCGATCATGGCCGTGGCCCCGGCGGCGGCCGCCGTGCGACCCTCGACCAAACGGGGAACCGGACGCTGGAGTCGGACCAGCGCCACCGGATCCGGCTCCTCTCCCCGGCGCAGCGCCGCCAGCGCCGCCCGGCCTCCGCCGAGCGGGCCGGTGACGAAGACGCTGTCGCCCGGCCGGGCTCCGCTGCGGAGGACGGCGCCGCCCTCCGGTGCGTCCCCCACCACCGACACGGTCAGGGTCAGGGCGGTACCGACCACCGTGTCACCGCCGACCAGGGGGCAGCCGAGCTCGGTGGCGGCGGCCATGAGCCCGCCGAGCAGCTCGTCGGCCTCACCCTTGCGGCCGGCCACCAGCACGACGCCGCACACCGCCGCCCGGGGCGTGCCGCCCATGGCCGCGACATCGGACAGGTTCACGGCCAGCGCCTTCCAGCCGACGTCGGCCGGCGTGGACCAGCGCAGGTCGAAGTGGACCCCCTCCGTGAGGACGTCGGTGGCGAACAGCAGCCCGCCGTCGAGGACCGCGGTGTCGTCGCCCACTCCCATCTGGCCGGGTGGCAGGTCCGGCAGCGCCTGGCGGAGCCGATCCAGAAAGGCGAATTCGCCGCTCAGCGAGGCCTCCGGCGTACCGTTGGGGGGACGGGCCGCACGATGCTAGGCCCAGAGCGGCTGAGCCGGAGGAATGGAGCCATGCAGGGCGTCATCAAGTCGTACGACCCCGGGACCGGTGAGGGCATCGTGGTGCGCGACACCGACCGGTCCGAGTACGCCCTCGCCGCCGATGCGCTCGAGGGCTCGATTTTCCGGACGCTCCGGCAGGGCCAGCGGGTGGTCTTCGAGCTCGACGAGGCCGACCGGGCCACCCACCTGCGGACCGGCGCCGAGCCCGACCTCGGCATGGGCAGCGTCCAGCTCCAGTAGCCCGGGGCGTTCAACGGCCATCACTCAGCGCGCGCCGGTACGATTGGTGGCGTGCTGCCAATACTGATCGCCCTGTTCATCGGCGTTCCCTTCGCCGAGATCTACGTGCTCCTCCAGGTCGGTCACGCGATCGGCGCCATCAACACCCTGGGCCTGCTGATCCTCATCTCCGTGGTCGGCGCCTGGCTGGCCAAGCGCGAGGGGCTCGGCGTGCTGCGTCGCATGCAGCGCTCGATCGACTCGGGGCGGGTCCCCGGCACGGAACTCGTC
>JAICGL010000624.1 GCA_025923175.1 Acidimicrobiia bacterium | reverse complement strand
TGACGGCGCTTCACGACCGCAACGAGGTCCTCTTCTACCGGCTGCTGACCGACCACCTCAGGGAGATGCTGCCGATCGTCTACACGCCGACGATCGGGGAGGCCATCGAGCGCTACAGCCACCAGTACCGTCGGCCCCGGGGCGTGTACCTGTCGGTCGACGCTCCGGAGCTGATCGAGGGGTCGCTGGCCGCCACGGATCTCGATCCCGACGAGGTCGACCTGCTCGTGGCCACTGACGCCGAGGCGATCCTCGGCATCGGCGACTGGGGCGTCGGCGGCATCGCCATCGCCGAAGGGAAGCTCGTCGTCTACTGCGCAGCCGGCGGGATCAACCCCAACCGGGCCATCCCCGTCATCCTCGACGTGGGCACCAACCGCCCGGAGCTGCTCGACGACCCGCTCTACCTCGGTAACGCCCACTCCCGCGTCGACCAGGAGACGTACGACCGCTTTCTCGACGCCTACGTCACCGCCGCCACCAAGCTGTTCCCCGACGCCCTGTTGCACTGGGAGGACTTCGGGGCCGACAACGCCCACCGGATCCTCGAGCGCTACAAGGACCGGATCCTCACCTTCAACGACGACATCGAGGGGACGGGCGCCGTGAACCTGGCCGCCGTCTTGTCCGGTGTGGCGGCGTCAGGCGTGCCACTCGTGGAGCACCGGGTCGTGATCTTCGGGACGGGCAGCGCCGGTGCCGGCATCGCCGACCAGATGGTCGACGCGCTGGTTGGTGCCGGGCTGAATGAGGCCGACGCCCGGGCCCGCATCTGGGCGATGGGCCGGCCCGGTCTGCTGACCGACGACATGGGGCTGCGCAGCTTCCAGCGGCCGTATGCCCGGCCGGCGGGCGAGGTGGCCGGCTGGGGCCGTGACGACGAAGGCCGGATCAACCTCGAGGAGGTCGTCCGCCAGGTCGCGCCGACGATCCTTGTGGGTACGTCCACCCAGGCGGGCGCCTTCACCGAGGCGGTGGTGCGGGCCATGGCCGAGCGCTGCGACCGGCCGATCATCCTGCCCTTGTCCAACCCGACCCGGCTGGCCGAAGCCACGCCCGGAGACCTGCTGCGTTGGAGCGAGGGGCGGGCGCTGGTGGCCACGGGCAGCCCGTTCGATCCGGTCACCCACGACAAGGTGACCTACGTGATCGGCCAGGCCAACAACGCCCTCATCTTCCCGGGCCTTGGCCTGGGCGCCATCGTCGCCCGGGCGAGCCGCATGACCGACCACATGATCTTCGCCGCCGCCGAAGCGGTGGCCGGCCTCGTCGACGCCACCACCCCCGGCGCCTCGCTGCTCCCCCAGATCAACGACGTGCGCGAGACCTCGGTGGCGGTGGCCATGGCCGTGGCGCAGGCCGCAGCCGACGACGGCTGCGCCCGGGCCCGCCTCGAACCCGACCTCGATGCCCAGGTGCGCCGCTGCATGTGGGAACCCGTCTACCGCCCGGTCCGCCCCGTCTAGCCGTGCCGTCGGGCGGCGACCGCCCGTCCTTCGAGAAACGCCTGCTCCGTCGCGTTGGTAGCGAGTGAAAGCGCCCGCTCGTAGGCGTCCGCAGCTTCGGCGTGGCGGCCAAGCCGGGCCAGCAAGTCGGCCCGGGTCGAGTGGAACAGGTGATAGCCGGCCAGTGCATCGAGCTCGTCGACGGCGGCCAGGGCCACCTCCGGGCTCGTGACCTCGGCCAGCGCCACTGCACGGTTCAAGGCCACGACAGGAGTCGGGGAAATCGCCAAGAGCTGGTCGTAGAGGGCGAGGATCTGGGCCCAGTCGGTCTGGGCGGCCGTCGGGGCGTCGCTGTGGACGGCGTTGATGGCCGCCTGGATCTGGTACGGGCCGGGCTGGTTGCGGCGCAGGCAGGCCCGCACGAGCGTCTGCCCTTCGGCGATGAGCTGCCGGTCCCAGACGGTGCGGTCCTGGTCGGGCAGCAGGACCAGACTGTCTTTGGCGGCTCCCGCCGCCTTTGTCGGGGGGACACCCCCCGTCCCCCGGGGATCGGGGGCGGTGCGGGCGGCTCGGCGGGACTCGGTCAGCAGCAGCAGGGCCAGCAGGCCGATCACCTCGGGTTCGTCGGGCATCAGCTCGGCGAGGAGACGGGCCAGCCGGATGGCTTCGGCCGACAGGTCCGGCCGGGTGAGTTCGTCGCCGGCCGAAGCGGTGTACCCCTCGTTGAACACCAGGTAGAGGACGGCCAGGACGGGCTTGAGCCGGTCGGGCAATTCGGCATCGCCCGGCACCCGGTAGGGGATCCTGGCGGCGGCGATCTTCTTCTTCGCCCGGGTGATCCGGGCGGCCATCGTGGCCTCCTGCACGAGGAAGGCCCGGGCGATCTCGGGGGTCTGCAGCCCGCCGAGGAGCCGCAGGGTCAGGGCGATCTGCGCCTCCGGCGCCAGGGCCGGGTGGCAGCAGGTGAAGATGAGCCGGAGGCGGTCGTCCTTCACCGGACCCTCCGGTTCGATCGGTTCGTCTTCCGCCTGGAGCAGCTGGGGCGCCAGGTGAAGCTGCTGAGCCTGGGCATGGCGGTCATGGCGCGAACTCTCTCGCCGGAGGCGGTCAATGGCCCGGTTGCGGGCGGTGGTGGTGATCCAGGCCCCCGGGTTCGGGGGCAGGCCTGCGGACGGCCACCGTTCGATGGCCACGGCAAAGGCGTCCTGGACCGCCTCTTCGGCGATGTCGATGCTGCCGAAGAGGCGGACCAGGGTGGCCACACTCCGGCCGGACTCGGCCCGGAAGATCGCCGCGATGTCCACGGCCTTCAGACG
>JAICGL010000623.1 GCA_025923175.1 Acidimicrobiia bacterium | reverse complement strand
GCCCACCGGGCAGATCTGGACCGTGTTCCCGGAGAAGTAGGACGTGAACGGCTGGTTGGGGAAGGTGAGGACCTGCATCTCGGCGCCGCGCTCGACGAACTGGATGAGCGGGTCGCCGGCCACCTCGTCGGCGAAGCGGGTGCAGCGGGCACACAGGATGCAGCGTTCCCGATCGAGCAGCACGAGATCGGAGATCGGGATGGGCTTGGCGAAGTGCCGCTTCTCCTCCACGAAGCGGCTTTCCCCCGGCCCGTACCCGAACGTCAGGTCCTGCAGGGGGCATTCGCCGCCCCGGTCGCAGACGGGGCAGTCGAGCGGGTGGTTGATGAGGAGGAACTCGAGGACGCCCTCCTGCGCCTTCTTCACGCCCGGCGTCTGCGTGTGCACCACCATCCCGTCGGTGACGGTGGCGGTGCAGGCCGGCGGAAGGCCCCGCTGCCCTTCGATCTCCACCAGGCACATGCGGCACATGCCGACCGGCTTCATCCGCTCGTGCCAGCAGAACCGGGGGATATAGATGCCGTGGTCCTGCGCCACCTTGATGACGAGCTCGCCGGCGTCGGCCTGCATCTCGACACCGTCGATGGTGACGGTCACGCGGCCCGGCACTTGCCCTCCTTCACGTGCTTCATCACGTCGTCCCGGAAGAACTTGTTCAAGCTGACGATGGCCGACACGGCCGACGGGCCGAGCGGGCAGATCGTCGTCTGGGAGAAGGGGGCGTTGAGGCCGGGCGAGATGTTGTCGCCCACGTCGAGGAGGAGGTCGAGGTCGGTGTCACGGCCTTCGCCGTACTCGATCCGGTAGAGGACCTTCTGGATCCAGCCCGTCCCCTCCCGGCAGGGCGTGCACTTGCCGCAGCTCTCGTGGGCGAAGAACTTGGCGAGGCGTAGCGCCACCCGCACCGGGCAGGCGTCCTGGTTGTAGACCATGACCGCGCCCGATCCGAGCATGACGCCGTACTGCTGGGTGACGAGGTCCATGTCGAGCACGACGTCGAGGTGCTCGTCGGTCAGCCACTGTGACGAGGCGCCGCCGGGGATGAAGAACTTGACGGGCCCGGGCCCGGCCAGGCCGCCGCCGAAGTCGTCGATCAGCTGGCGGAAGGTGAGGCCCAGCTCCAGCTCGTAGTTGCCGGGTTTGTTGACGTTGCCCGACAGGGAGAAGATCCGGGTGCCCCGGGAACGCTCGACCCCCATGGCGCCGTAGGTCTCGCCGCCCATCGTGATGATGGCGGGCAGGGTCGAGATGGTCTCGACATTGTTGACCACCGTCGGCTTCGCGTAGAGCCCGGCGATGGCCGGGAACGGCGGCCGGATGCGGGGCATGCCCCGGTCGCCCTCCAGGCTGTTGAGCAGCGCCGTCTCCTCGCCGCAGATGTAGGCGCCGGCGCCCCGGTGCACGGTGATCTCGAAGTCGAAGCCCGAGCCGCACATGTTGGACCCGATCAGGCCGTCGGCCTTCGCTTCGGCCACGGCCTTCGTGAGCCGCTCTGCGCCGAGGGCGAACTCGCCCCGGACGTAGACGAAGGCGTGGTGGACGTTGAGGGCGAAGCTGGCGATGGCCATGCCCTCGATGAGCTGGTGGGGGTCGCGCTCCACCAGCATCCGGTCCTTGAACGTCGAGGGCTCGGCCTCGTCGCAGTTGACGACGAGGTAGCGGGGTTCGACACCGGCGGGCAGGAACGACCATTTGGTGGCGGTGGGGAATCCGGCGCCGCCCCGGCCCCGCAGACCCGACGCCTTCACCTCTTCGGCGATGGCCCTCGGGTCCATGGTCAGCGCCTTGCGGAGCGCTTCGTAGCCGCCGGTCTCTTTGACGGCGGCCAGCGTCCACGAGTCGTTCGGCCGCTCCCGGAGCCGCTTGGTGACGATCAGAGTCTCGTCTGCTCGCACCTCAATCACCCCCGGGCCGCGCCAACTGAACCCCTATCGACCCGGTGTGCTTTCGGCGCTCGGTCACCCGTCGTCACCCCGGACGGTCGTGCCGGAAAGGCTGCGCGGTGTCTTGCGGCCTGACTTGTAGTCCTCGACGATCTGCTCGGCGGACTCGGTGGTCAGCTTCTCGTGGAACTCGTAGTTGACCTGCATGACCGGCGCTCCGTCGTCGGCCGCCAGACACTCGACCTCTTCCACGGTGACGTCGGGGTCGTCGGCGTAGCGATCGCGCAGATGGGCGTAGAGCTCCTCACCGCCGTTGACCATGCACGACACCGATGTACACACCGAGACCAGCAGCTTCCCTTGCGGTGTCCGTTTGAACATCGAATAGAACGAGCACACGCCGAGCACTTCCGCCGGCGTGAGTCCAATGTGCTCCGCCACCTCTTCCATGCCCGCCTCGGTGACATAGCCATCGCGCTCCTGCACCTCGTAGAGGAGCGGCATGAGCGCCGACCGCTTCGACGGGTAGCGAGCGAGGATCTCTTCGGCTTTCGGAATGCCAGGGCGCTCGATCACCGGTCCACGTCCCCCATGATCGGGTCGATGCTGGAGATGATGGCGATGCCGTCGGCCACCAGGCCGCCCTGGACCATCGTCGACAGCGTCTGCAGGTTGTAGAAGGACGCACCCCGGATGTGCATCCGGTACGGGCGGCCCGACCCGTCCGACACGAGGTAGCAGCCGAGTTCCCCCCGAGGGTTCTCCACCGCCACGTAGGTCTCGCCGGCCGGGACCTTGAAGCCCTCGGTGAAGATCTTGAAGTGGTGGATCAGCGCTTCCATCGACTCGTCGATTCGGGCCCGCGGTGGGGGGGTCACCTTGCGGT
>JAICGL010000622.1 GCA_025923175.1 Acidimicrobiia bacterium | reverse complement strand
GGAGTGCCACGAAGAAGGCCGCCCGACTGCGAGGAATGCTGCGGCCAGGACGGACACGAGGATCGCCGCCGACAGCCCGCCTCCCGAGCGCACCGCCAGGTCGACCAACACGCCGGCCACCAGCGCGCTGACGACAACCCCGCCGTCTCCCGATCGGGCCAGCCGCGGATCGACCCAGCGCCACAGCGTCCCCAACGATTCCTGGTTCATGCATCCGAGGGTACGGAAACCCCTGTCGGGGAGTCTCGGACGCGATCCGAAGATTTCGCGAAGATCCCCGTTGCGGCCTGATTGTCAGCCGAAGAACGCGTCGACTTCGTACTGGTTGGCCTCGTAGATCTCGATGCTCAGACGATCTTGCCGGGATTGAGGATCCCGGCCGGGTCGAGCGCCATCTTCACGGCGCGGTAGAGCTCCAGCACGTCGGGGCCGACCTGGGCGGCGAGGCCGGCCCGCTTGAGCAGGCCGATGCCGTGTTCGCCGCTGACCGTTCCGCCGAGCTCGATGGCGGCAGCGATGATGTCGTCGAAGGCGGCCTGCGCCCGTCGGCGGGCGTCGTCGTCGCCGGCGGGAACGACGAAGAGCGGGTGGAGGTTCCCGTCGCCGGCGTGGGCGATGTTGGCGATCGTCACGCCGTGACGGGTTCCGGCGGCCTCGATCGCTTCGAGCATCTTCGTCACCCGGGTCCGGGGCACGCAGACGTCTTCGGTGAGGAGTGGGCCCAGCCGTTCCAGCGCCGGATAGGCGAGGCGGCGGGCGGCGAAGAGCGCTTCGGCCGTCTCCTCGTCGTCGGACCGCATCGCCTCGGTGGCGCCCGCCGCTTCGAAGCAGCGCTGGACGGTCGCTGCCTCCTCCTCGCCCGCCGCGCCGGGGGTGTCGACCTGCGCCAGCAACAGGACCGCGGCGTCGAGGTCGAGCTCCATCCGCTTCCACTCCTCGACGGCCCGCAGGCAGTACCGGTCGAGCAGCTCGAGGGCGAGCGGGATCACGCCCGAGGCCGTCACGGCGGCCACGGCGTCGCCGGCGGCCGTGAGGGTGTCGAAGAAACCGACCACGGTGATGGGCGGACCGGCTGGCAGCGGCCGCAGGCGCAGCGTCACCTCGGTCACCACCCCGAGCGTGCCCTCCGAACCGACCATCAGCGCTCGCAGGTCGTAGCCGGCGGAGTTCTTGTTGGTCGGTGACCCCAGCCGGACGACCTTCCCGGAAGCCAGCACGACCTCGAGCGCCAGCACGTAGTCACGCGTCACCCCGTACTTCAGGCAGCACAGGCCGCCGGCGTTGGTGGCCACGTTCCCGCCGATGGTCGAGATCTGGTAGCTGGCCGGGTCGGGCGGGTACCACAGGCCTCGCTCGGCGACGGCCCGGCGCAGGTCGTCGTTGATGACCCCCGGCTCGACCACGGCGATCTGGTTGGCCGGGTCGATCGTCTTGATGGCGGTCATCAGCTCCGTGGAGAGGACGACGCACCCGTCGACGGCGTTGGCCCCGCCCGACAGACCCGTCCCCGCTCCCCGGGTGACGAGCGGTGTGCCGGTGGTGGCGCACGCCCGCACGACCTCGGCCACATCGGCGGTGGTCTTCGGACGGACGACGGCGACGGGCTTGCCGAACGGCGCCCACTCCGCCTCGTCGTGCACGAAGCTGCCCATGATGTCGGGATCGGTGACGACCATCCCGGCCGGAAGGCTCGCCACCAACCGTTTCTCGACACCATGGATCACGCCGTGCCTCCTAGCGGCAGGGCGTCGAGCAGGGCGAGGATGGCGCCGCTGAATGGGGTCGGTATGCCGTGTCGCCGACCCAGCGTCACGACCGGGCCGAGCAGACCCTCGTGCTCCATGGCCCGGCCGGCAAGCCGGTCCTGGAGCATCGACGACAAGAGGTGTCCGGGAAGGCTTTGCAGGAAGGCCATGGAGTCGCGGGCGTGCTGCGGTGTCAGGGCCGTGCCCTCGGCCCTGGCGACCTCCACCGTCTCGAGCGCCAGGTCCAGCCCCAGCGCCTCGACACCCGGATCGGACAGCACCTCGAGCGGTCGCCCGGTGAGTGCCGTGAGCGGATTGGCGATCACATTGAGCAGCAGCTTGTCCCAGGCGGCGGTGGGGAAGTCGGCGGCTGTCTCGACAGGCACACCACACTGCCCGAAGAGTTCCGCGACGGCCCGGCCCGCCTCGTCGTCCGGGACGGTGAGCCCTCTGGCCGGGGTGACCACCACCTCCCCTGGTCCGGTCCGCTTGGAGTTCATCCAGACCACCGTCGGTACGACAGCGGCGGCGGTCATGGGCTCGATGCGGGCGCGATGGTCGACTCCGTTCTGGGCGGCGATCACGCCGCCGCCGGCAGGCAGGGCCCGCAACCAGTCGGCCACGTCCGGCGTGTGGTGGATCTTCGTGGCCAGCACCGTCCAGCGCACCGGCGGGAGCTCGGCCGGTTCCGCCGCCCAGGCGACCTTGTGCTCGACGGTGGTCCCGTCGACGGTCATCACCACGCGTTCCAGCGGTGTCCGACCGCAAACGACGATGGCAAACCCGGCGGAGGCCAGATAGGCGGCCAGCATGCAGCCAACCGACCCCGCCCCGATCACGGCAACCGGCTCAGCCTCGGTAACGGCGCGAACGTTCACACCAACACTCTGGCCGATCACCCCCACCCCCGTCAGCTTGACGCCTCACTCGCCTGCCCCAGACCGACCCGATCTGGACCGAGAATGATCCGGCAATATCGCTCGCCTCGCGAACTGGCGTTCCTCACCGCGCGATAACCGCGGTCAG
>JAICGL010000621.1 GCA_025923175.1 Acidimicrobiia bacterium | reverse complement strand
TGCAAGGGAGGGGCGAGGCCGGGCACGCCCTCCGCCTCCGGAACCAGCCGGACGAGCTCGCCTCCGTATCGCCCGAGCCGGCCGGCGAGCTCCTCGGCCGGTACATGATCCACGAAGTGGCGCAGGGCCTCCACAAAGGGCTGGTACGGCACGCCGAGGTCCTCGTCGCAGCGACCGGCGAGCACCGTCACACCCAGGTCGTGGACTTTCCCGGCGAGCTCGGCCGCCAGGCGGGTCTTGCCCACGCCCGGTTCCCCGGCCAGCAGCGCCAACCGCAGCTCGCCGGCGGCCGCCTCCTTCCACAGCTGCTCGAGGCGCTCCATCTCCTGCTCACGGGCGACGAAGACCGGCCCCTTGTCGGTAAGCAGCACGGGTAGGGGGACCAGCGGAGGGAGGGCCTCCCAGCGAACCTGGCAGGCGGGAACCGGCTCGGGAAATCCCTTCAGCTGGAGGAGGCCGATGTCGTCGAACAGGACCCCTCCGGCGCGGCCGCCGGCCACCACCTGCACGATGGCGGTGGCCAGGATCTGGCCGGGCTGGGCCACCTCGACGAGGCGGGCGGCTTCGACGACCGGCGTACCGAAGACGTCGCCTTCCTCGAAGCGCACGTCGCCCAGCCCGATGCCGACCCGGATGGCTAGTGGCGCCTGTACGGCAGCTGCCTGTCGCTGCGCAGCCTGCTGCATGGCCACCGCACACTCCGCCGCGTCAGCCGCTGACCCGAAGACGGCCAGGACCCCGTCTCCGAGGGTCTTGACCTCCTCCCCGCCGTTTCGTTGGATGGCCTTCCGCAGCGCAGCGAAGTGCGTGCGGCGAACATCATCGAACGCGGACTGGCCGAGCCGGCTCATGAGCTCGGTGGACCCGGCCAGATCCGTGAACAAGACCGTGGCCGTCCCAGTCCTGAGGCTCACGGCTGTATGGCTTCAGCCTTTAGGAACCGGCTTGGTGTTTATGGCCTGCGACGCAGTGCCGGAAGACCTTGATCCGACCGGATGCATCGAACTCGACCTCATCCGCGCACGCGTGAGGCCCTTCGCCACCCGTCGAGATGTCGAGCGTGACTGCGGTGTGCCCGTGATCGGCGACCGCCAGAAGCTTCGCTTTGACCCCGTCCTCCCGCAGCCCCGTCAGGTAGTCGATGATCGCGGTCCTACCCCTGATCGGGCCCTCGTGGTCCATCTTCTCCCACAGCGGAAAGACTTCCCCATTCTCTTCTGTGTCGTCGCAAAACAGCTCTCGGACGGTCGCGAAGTCGCCTTTGTTGAAGGCGGCGTAACCATCGGAAATCAGGGTGCTCTGGACTGAGGATTCCACCATTCCTGCCCCCTTAGGGTCGCCCGGCAGGAAGATTACTCACCCCAGCGGAGGAGGGCGCTGGCCCATGCCATGCCGGCGCCGATCGCGGTGAGGAGCACGAGGTCGCCGCCTTTGAGTCGGCCGGCGTCGGCCGCCTCGGCCAGGGCCAGCGGCACTGATGCCGCCGACGTGTTTCCGTACCGGTCGACGTTCACGGCCACCCGCTCGGGGTCGAGGCCGAGACGCTGGGCCGCCGCCCGAATGATCCGGACGTTGGCCTGGTGGGGGACGAACAGATCGACCTGCTCCGGTTTCACACCGGCGCGTTCGAGCGTTGCGGACCCCGACGCAACTGCCGAACGCACGGCCCGGCGGAAGACCTCGGCTCCGTCCATCTTCACGCAATGTTCGCCGGCAGCGACGGTCGCCGCGCTCGTTGGTAGCCGACTCCCGCCTCCGCGCATCTGAATCAAATCTGACGCCGAACCGTCGCAGCCCAGATCCCAGGCCAAGAGCCCTGGAGGATCCTCACCCCGGACGGCACTGAGAACGACAGCGCCGGCGGCATCGCCGAAGAGCACACACGTCTGGCGATCGGTGTAGTCGAGGATCCGGCTCAGCGTCTCGGCCCCCACGACGAGCACCCGCTCGAGCCCCCCGCCGACCAGGAACATCGAGCCCGTGATGAGCCCATAGACGAACCCGGCGCACCCGACGCTGATGTCGAACGCGCCACACCGCAACCCGAGGCCTTCCTGAACGAAGGCCGATGTCTGCGGGATTGGCTGCTCGGGTGTCGTGGTCGCCAGTACGAGAAGGTCGACGTCGTGGGGTCTGATCCCAGCCTGCTTCAGCGCCGCCGCCCCCGCCGCGATGCCCAGCGTCGCCGTCGTCTCACCCTCGCCGGCGACCCGCCGTTCCCTGATCCCCGTCCGCTCGACGATCCACTCATCGCTCGTCTCGACGAGCCGCTCGAAGTCGGCGTTGGTAAGTCGAGCCTCCGGAACGCACACTCCCCAGCCCGTCAGGGCGGCTCGAGTGATCATCGGCCCGGAGCGTAGGCCGAAGGTGACCGTGTGACCACTGAGGACTGCCGAGCGGCGATCGCGCGCATCGTGGCCGACGGGAACATCCACGGGACTTCAGCGTTGTACTGATTGTCCGCTTCGCACCCTTTCGCCATCCCCGGCGGACTGCGCCCATCACCCAACGGATTTCCAGGGGGTTTGTTTTGTCGCGCTTCCGTCTTTCCTTCGTGACCGTGGCCGCTGCGCTGCTGTCCCTCGTCGCCCTGCCCGCCTCTGCATCCGACGACGCCCGCTTCGGGGAGCAATGGTCCCTGCAGCGGATCGGCGCCCCGACGGCATGGGGTTCGACCACCGGCGCCGGCGTCCGCATCGGCATCGTCGACACGGGCATCGACCTCGCCCATGAAGATCTCGCCGCCAAGGTGGTGGCCCACACGAGCTGCATCGG
>JAICGL010000620.1 GCA_025923175.1 Acidimicrobiia bacterium | reverse complement strand
GCCTCCTGCCCGGTCGTGGTGATTCCCCCCGCTTCGGACTGAACGCTTCCGATCTCCGTGGTCTCGCCGGACGAGGACGTCGACGCGGCGCAGGGCATCTCGGCCGACGCCATCGCCGCCCATTTCGTCGCTCGGGTCCCCCGGGCGGCACCGGACGAGACGGCCGGCGCCGTACGGTCACGTCTGGTCGGAGCCAGCTACGACAGCGCCCTCGATGTTGCCGTGTGCGACGGTGACCACCTGGCCGGCCTCTTGACGATTGAACGCCTCCTGGCCGCCCCACCCGACGCCCGGGTCGGCGACCTCATGGACGACGACCCCCCAGTGGTCGGGCCCGGCGTTGACCGTGAGCAGGCGGCGTGGAAGGCAGCCGACCACGGCGAAGGAAGCCTGGCGATCGTCGACGGCAACGGCACGTTCCTGGGGCTCGTACCCCCGGCGGGCCTGCTGCAGATCCTCCTCGCCGAACACGACGAGGACGTCGCCCGGCTGAGCGGGTTCCTCCACGACGTCAGGTTCGCCCGCCGGGCGTCCGAGGAGCCCGTCGGCGTGCGCTTGCGCCACCGGTTGCCGTGGCTGCTGGTCGGCCTGGCGGGTGCGCTGCTGGCCGCAGTCATCGTCGGCTTCTTCGAACGCGACCTCGAGGCCAACGTGGCCGTCGCGTTCTTCGTGCCCGGAATCGTCTACATGGCCGACGCCGTTGGCACGCAGACCGAAGCTCTTGTGATCCGCGGCCTGTCGATCGGCATACCCGTCCGGCGCATCGTCCGCCTTGAACTGATCACCGGCTTGCTGGTCGGAGTGCTGCTGGCGTCGGCGTTCCTGCCCATCGGAATAGCCGGATGGGGTACCGACGTGGCGCTGGCCGTGGCGATCGCCCTGTTCGCCGCGTGCTCCACCGCCACCCTGGCTGCCATGGCCCTGCCCTGGCTCCTGCAGCGTTCAGGCGCCGACCCCGCCTTCGGCAGCGGTCCCCTGGCGACGGTGGTCCAGGACCTCCTGTCCCTCCTGATCTACTTCACCGTCGCCGGAATCATCGTCACCTGATCAGCCTCGTCGGAGTCGCCTCCGCCCGCTGATCCCGCCCGGCACTACGTGCCTTGCAGGGACTTCTCGACCAGGTCGCTCATGTCGACCGCACCCCAATGCTCGACGATCTTTCCGTCAGCGCAGCGCCAGATCTCCACGCCCCTGATGCGAGCCACCTGCCCTGAAGCGGGAAGACCGAACAACTCGCCGGTGTGTCGGCCGAGCATGGCCCAGTTCTCGACCACCCGTCCGTCGGAGGTCTCGAGGAACTCGTCGAACTCGAGCTTGGGATCGCTGACGGCTCCGCGCACCATCCGCGCCAGTTGGCGCATGCCGTCCTTGGTAGCGGGGATGCCCGGAGGCGGGTCGTGGCTCAGGAAGCCGTCGCCGATGAGGTCTTCCAGGGCGGACAGGTCACCTCCGATAAAGACCTGGTCGGTCAACCGGCGGACGAGATCGGCAGCAGCTCCCATCGAGAACCTCCCTGTGTGATCGGATCCCGGACGGTATCCAGGCCCTTGAAGGGAGGACAGGCCCCAGCATCAGAATCGCGGCTTCTGACCTTTCTGCCCAGTGCCGCCCCGCAGGACGACAGTGACGAAGTGACCTTCGCCTCTGGGCGGCGCCCGGCCTTCTGTTTGCTCTCCGACATCAGCGCACACGAACGGGAGGAGGCCATGGAGAAACCCAGTTGGCCAATGGAGATCGTGTTCACCGAGAACGACGAGGCCACCCGCGCCGACATCATCATCGAAGTCGGCGGCCGGCGGTATCAGGGTTGGGGCCGGGCCCACCGCAACCCCAACGACCCCGACATCCCCCGAATCGGTGAGGAGGTCGCGGCAGCGAGAGCCCTCACCCGGTTGGCGCTAGGAGTTGCTCGCCGCGGCCGCTGAGGAGATCGAGGGGTATCGAGCGGCACAACTTCATCCTGGCCGGTGGAGGTTCGTTCGCCACTCCGACGCTCAAGGGGGCATTCCAGGTCACTCCCACCCTTGACGGCGACGGCCGCTGCCTCACCGAGCACGTGACCAAGACGTTCTTCGTTGCACAGGGCCTCATGGCCCGCTCCCGCCGCCCGTGGGTGCCGGTACACGCTGCTGCTTGAGCCAGCCGAAGGCGTCGTCCGCCTCGCAGCCGCCGACACACACAAATCGCTGAACGCGTTCCCATCGCCTGCAATGGGACGTCAGGGGACCACTCCGGGCAATCCTGCAACGCACTCTTGCCGCGCTTGCAGCCAGAAATGAGGGTGGCAGTCGCACACCGGAGCGCACAGCGAGGAGCAACACCATGAACCTGGTTGCGAAGAACCTCGACATCCCCGACGACAAGCGCAGCTTCGAGCACGGATCGATGAACGTCGTGACGATCGGTGGCGCAACCATCGGTCGAGCCGTGTTCAACGAGGGCTGGAGATGGTCCCTCGACGTCAAGCCGATCGCCGGGACCGATTCCTGTCAGGCGGCCCATACGGGCTACGTCATCTCCGGCCGCCTGCACATACGGATGGACGACGGCACCGAGACAGAGGTAGGACCGGGCGACGCCGTCGTGATCTCACCGGGACACGACGCCTGGGTGATCGGCAGCGAATCCTGCATCATGCTCGACTGGTCGGGCAGCGCCGACTACGCCAAGCCCGCTGGATGAGCGGCGCCGCCTGACCTGACAGACGTTCTCGCGTCAAGGGTCCCCTGCAGGCAAAGGCAGGGGACCCTTTCGCGACGTGCTACTGGTGGGCCAG
>JAICGL010000619.1 GCA_025923175.1 Acidimicrobiia bacterium | reverse complement strand
TCAGGAACCGGTCGAGGTACTTGATGACCGTGTCCTTGTCGATGCTCTCGGCGAGGAGTACGGCGTGCTGGGGTCGCATCCCGCCGTTGCCGCACACATAGACGTTCCAGCCCGTCTCGGTGGCGATGACGCCGAAGTCCTTTCCCTGCGCCTCGGCGCACTCCCGGGCGCAGCCCGACACTGCCGACTTGAGTTTGTGGGGCGCACGGAACCCCCGGTAGCGCAGCTCGATCTCGATGGCCAGCGCGACGGAGTCCTGCACACCGAAGCGGCACCAGGTGCTGCCGACACAGGACTTCACCGTCCGAAGGGCCTTCCCGTACGCATGACCACTTTCGAAGCCGGCGTCGATGAGCTTGCGCCAGATGTGCGGGAGTTGGTCGAGGCGGGCGCCGAACAGATCGATGCGCTGGGCGCCGGTGATCTTGGAGTAGAGGTCGAACTCCCGCGCCACCTCGCCCAGGGCGATGAGCTTCTCGGGGGTGATCTCGCCACCCGGGACGCGAGGCACGATCGAGTAGCTCCCGTCCTTTTGCATGTTGGCCAGGAACCGGTCATTGGTGTCCTGCAGGCCGGCGTGGGCCGGGTCGAGCACGTACTCGTTCCACAGGGAGGCCAGCATCGACCCCACCGCCGGGCGGCAGATCTCGCAGCCCCGGCCTTTGCCCCATCCCGAGATGAGCTCCTCGAAGGTGCGCACGCGGCGAACGCGCACGATGTCGAACAGCTGCTGGCGGGTGAACGGGAAGTGCTCGCAGAGGCTGCGGTCGATCGTGACACCGGCCTTCTCCAGCTCGTGGTGGAGGATCGCCGTGCACAGCGGGGTGCAGCTGCCGCAGCCGGTACCGGCCTTGGTGGCGGCCTTGATCTGACCGACGGTGGTGAGCCCGCCGTCGCCGATCGCAGCGCAGATCGTGCCCTTGGTCACGTTGTTGCAGTTGCAGATCGTCGAGTCGGCGCCAATGGCGGCTACGCCGAGCAGCGGCTTCCCGCCTCCTTCACGGGCCGTGAGGATCAGGTCGCTCGGATGCAGTGGCAGGTCGGTGCCGCTGGCCATCCACTGGTGGAGCGAGCCGTAGTCGGTGGCATCGCCGACGAGAACGCCGCCCAGCAGCTTGTCCTTGTCGGGCGAGACGACGATCTTCTTGTACACCCCGGCGATGGGATCGTCGAAGGTCAGCTCGTGGCAGCCGTCCGTCGTTCCGTGGGCGTCGCCGAAGCTGGCCACGTCGACACCGAGAAGCTTCAACTTCGTCGACATGTCGGCGCCGTCGAAGGTTGCGTCGCCACCCAGCAGCCGGTCGGCCACCACCCGGGCCTGGGCGTAGCCGGGGCTGACCAGGCCGTAGATGCGGCCGTTCACGGCCGCGCATTCACCGATGGCGTAGATGTTCGGGTCGGAGGTGCGACACGCGGAGTCGGTCAGCACACCGCCGCGTTCTCCGAGGTCGAGGTCGGCGGCACGGGCCAGTTCGTCGCGGGGCCGGATCCCGGCGGAGAAGACCACCATGTCGGTGGCGAGCGGTTCGCCGTCGGCGAAGGTGAGGCCCAGGACCCGGCCGGTTCCACCCCGCACGATCTCGGTGGTCGACTTCGAGGTGTGTACGCCGATGTCCATCGCTTCGATGGTGCGCCGCAGCGTCTCGCCGCCGCCGTCGTCGACCTGGATGGCCATGAGACGGGGGGCGAACTCCACGATGTGTGTTGCCAGGCCGAGGCCCAGCAGCGCACCGGCTGCCTCGAGCCCGAGGAGGCCACCGCCGATGACGGCGCCCGTCCCGCAGTCGGCGGCGTAGGCGCGAATGGCGTCGAGATCTTCGATCGTGCGATAGACGAAACAGCCCGTGCCCTCGTTGCCGGGGATGGGCGGCACGAACGGATAGGACCCCGTGGCCAGGACGAGGGTGTCGTAGGCGACCCTTCGGCCGGACGCCGCGGTCACCGTGCGGGCCTCCCGGTCGATGGCCGTCACAGGGTCCCCCGGGATGAACTCGATGGAGGGGTGACCGAGCACGTCGGGATCGACGAGCGACAGGTCGTCGGCGGTTCGCCCGGTGAAGTACGTCGACAGGCTCACCCGGTCGTAGGCCGGGCGCGGCTCTTCGCCGAAGGCGACGATCCGCCAGGTGTCGGTTCCGCCGCTCTCGACCAGGCACTCGAGGAGCTTGTAGCCGACCATGCCCTGGCCGACGACCAGGAGGGTCTTTTCCGCAGCCATGATTGATCGAACGTAAGGGGAAGCGGTTTCTCTGGCGTTGTGCCTGTGTGTCCGGCGTGTGAACACGACTTCACTGCCGGGCGGGGCGCCTGTGCGGCCGAGAGCACACGTTCACGCGGTTGCAACAGCGGCGGAACGGCGCTTTCATGCCGGGCTCGTAGCGTCTCGGCATGCCGTTCCGCTATCCGGTCGCACTCGAGCTGTCGGGCCGGCGCTGTGTGGTCACCGGCGGCGGCCGGGAGGCCGAGGGCAAGGCCCGGGCGCTCCTCGAAGCCGAAGCCGACATTGTGGTGATCGCTCCCCGGGTCAGCGACGGGCTCGCTGATCTGGTGCGACGCCGGGAGATCACCCACATCGCCCGCCGCTACCGGCGGGGGGATCTCGGCGGCGCCTTTCTGGTCATCGCCGCCGACTCCGACCGGGCCATTCGAGCCGAGGTCTTCGCCGAAGCGGAGGCGGAGCGGGTGCTCTGCAACGCCGTCGACGATGTCGAGCACTGCCATTTCGCCGTTCCGTCGATCGTGCGGCGGGGCGAACTGCTCCTGGCGATCTCCACCGG
>JAICGL010000618.1 GCA_025923175.1 Acidimicrobiia bacterium | reverse complement strand
CGGCCGGCGTCCTTGGCGCGATACATGGCAACGTCGGCGTCCCAGATGAGCGACGAGGGGGTGGCGGCGACGCCGTCCGCTCCGTCGGCGGAGACGGCGACCCCGACGCTGGCGGTCAGGACCACCCGCTGCCCGGCGGCCGCCGTGATGGGCGCGGAGATCGCCGTCCGCAGCCGGCGGGCGAGAGCGAGGGCTTCGTCGACGCGCACGACGTCCTCGACAAGGACGACGAACTCGTCTCCGCCCAGGCGGGCCACGGTGTCGGCCGACCGCATGACGCCTTCGAGGCGCCGCGCCACTTCGACGAGCAAATCGTCGCCGATGGCGTGGCCGAGCGAGTCGTTAAGCACCTTGAACCGGTCGAGGTCGAGGAAGATCACCGCCACCGAACCGGGCCGGCGCCTGGCCCGGGCCAGTGCCTGGCCCAGTTGATCCATGAGCAGCCCGCGGTTGGCCAAACCCGTCAACGGGTCGTGCAATGCGCGATACAGCGCACGCCGGAACGGCGATTCGGACGCGAGTGTCAAGGGGCCACGGCAGCGGTCACAAGCCGAGTGTGGGCGACATCCGCCTCACAATGAATGGCGCGAAAGGACTAGTCACCCCGCCCATAGGGGACCAAATGGGGCAAGCGACGCCCGGGCCCGTGGCCGGTAGGATGGCAGATGGTGGTGAGCCGGCCGGGCGGCCGCGTGCCGGGCCCGTTTCCTCGGGAGCGGGGACCGGTCCGAGGAACGTCCGGACTCCGCAGGGCAGGGTGCTGGGTAACACCCAGTCGGGGCGATCCGCAGGAAAGTGCCACAGAAAGCAGACCGCCGATGGCGACACACCCCCGGGGGTGCCGCACAGGTAAGGGTGAAACGGTGCGGTAAGAGCGCACCAGCGCCCGGGGTGACCCGGGCGGCTCGGTAAACCCCACCCGGAGCAAGGCCAGAAAGGGGGAGGGCTGCCCGGCCCGACCAAGACCCCCGGGTAGGCCGCTAGAGCCGTCGGGCAACCGCCGGCCGAGAGGGATGGCCGCCTCGGGAGCTTCGGCTCCTAGACAGAATCCGGCGTACAGGCCGGCTCACCACCAAAAATCACCCCTGACCTGCGAAGATGTTTCCAGATCGTTCTTCCGAACCAAATGTCCGCGAAATGTCCGCGGTCGGATCTGTCGACCCCAGACCCACGACTGAACTGAGCTCGGAATCGACGGCTCGCCGAACGAGGGAGTTGTCCTCGGGCCAGAGATGGGCGTAGGTGTTCAACGTCTCGTTCGCCGTCTTGTGCCGGAGCATGGTCTGGACGGCCTTTACGGAAGCGCCCTTCGCGATGAGCAGGCTGGCGTAATAGTGCCGGAGGTCATGCGGGGTCGTCCCCGGCGGGAGCGCGGCCGCCGAAGCAGCACGATTCCAGATCTCGTTCCAGCGCTGCCGACGGATCGGGTTCCCCTTATCGTCGGTGAAGACGAGGATCTCCTCCTGGCCGCTCACACAAAGGATCCGAGTGAGGGGCGGGAAGTCCTCGAAGTGCTTGGCGAGACCGGTCACGACGGCGTCACCAACGGGGATCGTGCCGACACTCCCCCGCTTCGGGCGGATCATGTAGGACGCGCCCGTCTGGGGCGTCCACAGCTGCTGCTCGACCCGCAGTTCCCGCTTGAGGAAGTTGAACCACGGCACCGTGAGGCCTCGTGCCTCACCCGGACGGAGACCGGCACCGGCGCTGACCAGAGCGAGGCCTTTGAACCGAGCCGGCAGAGCGTCGATGACGGCGCCGACCTGGTCCGTCGTCAGCGGCACCACCGGCGGCCGGACAATGGCCGGCAGCTTGATATTGACGCACGGCGACTTGGCGATGATCCCGTCGTCTACGGCCGACCTGAAGATCGCCGAGACATATCGATAGATGACTTCGACCGTGCTCGGTGACAGCTCGAGCGATCGTCCCTTCGCCCAGGCCTGAATGTCGCTGCGGGCGATGGCGCCGATGGGCTTCTTTTCGAACGCCGGATAGATGTGCTTCTCGAGGTCGTTGTCGAGCTTCTGAAGCGTGCTGACGGCGGCGATGTGGTTCTCCCGCCACTTTCGGGCGACGTCCCCGAAGAGCCGGCGGGCGTTCGCAGGGTCGACCCAATCACCGCGGTGCTTGGTCAGTTCCGTCCCGGCCACCCAGGCCTCAGCGTCTACCTGCCGCTTGAAGCTCTTCGTCTGCTCCCGGCCGTCCGGCTTCCGGTAGGTCGCCTGCCATGAATGCGTGCAGCGTCCAGCGCAGTTACAGCGCTTCTTGACCGTGCTCATTCGGATCCTCCGTCTGCTGCTCCCCGGCGACCACAGTCAAGACAGCGTCCCTCCGCCGGGCCTACGGCCGGCTTCGGGCCGCACCGGCTCGGGGGCGGGGCGCTATCTCACCGACGGCGACGATCCGCTCTCGGCGGCCTCAGCCCATCCAGCGACCCCGCTCGACGATGAGGTCCACAGGGCGTCCGCGGCTTCGCCAGTGGCTCGGCGGCTCTGTCACAGGCGCCTCACCGCTGATCGCTCTATCGCCTCCGTAACACAGAGTCTGCGCGGACAGCGACACACGCCAGGGTCGTCCGTCAATCGGCCGTGGAATAGTGGGCCCATGGCAGAGGCGGGGCGGAGGCCGGGTGGTGTCGTCACCCTGCTGTTCACCGATGTGGTCGGCTCGACGGAGCTGCTCGACCGGCTCGGCGATGACGTGGCCGAAGAGATTCGGTGTCGTCACTTGATGGTCCTTCGGCGGGCACTGGACGACGCCGGCGGCTCAGAGGTG
>JAICGL010000617.1 GCA_025923175.1 Acidimicrobiia bacterium | reverse complement strand
ACCCATTCTTCCAGGCTCGGATGGTTTGCTCCCCACGGCCGTCCAAGGGGAAGCTGAGACCCGGCTTTTACCAGGATTTAAGGGATCCCCGGCCGGGTACATCGGCCCGGGACGAGCAACGTTTGCCCGGGCGGCAGGGAGAGGCAGTGGCGCCGACAACTGATCTCGTGGGTGAAGCGGCGGACCGTCATGTGGTCCACTTCTACGACCACGACGAGGAGCTGGCCGCTGGCGTCGCGCCCTACGTCGCCGAGGCGCTCCAGGCTGGCGGGACGGCCATCCTCATCGCCACCGAGGCGCACCGGCAGGCGTTCACCGCCCACCTCGAAGAGGCCGGACTGGCCCCTTGGCCGGCGAGCGCGTCCCTGGTGATGCTCGACGCTCGCGAGGCGGCCGATGCCCTGCTCTTCGACGGCCGGATCGCAGCCCACCGCTTCGACAAGCTGATCGGCGACCTCGTCCGCGAGGCGGCAGGCCAGGGGCGGCCGCTCCATGCCTACGGCGAGATCGTGGCAGTCCTGTGGGCCGACGGCCACGTCCGGGCGGCGCTCGAGCTCGAAGAGCTCTGGAACGATCTCGGGCGGGAGGTCGAATTCTCGCTCTACTGCGCCTATCCCCGGGAGTGGATGGAGGCGGAGGAGGCCCTGCACGAGGTTTGCCGGCGGCACTCGGATGTCGTCGGCCCGACGGCCGCCCCGGATCCGGCGCCTGCCATGCCGTGCGAACTGGAGGCCGAGTTCCTGTGGAGCGGTCGGAGCCCGGGACAGGCCCGCCACTTCGTCGTCGACACGCTTGCGGGGTGGGGCTGTTGGGCCCTCCTCAACGACGCCGCCCTCATCACCACGGAGCTGGCCACCAACGCCGTCCTCCACGCCCAGTCGGGATTTACCGTCGTCGTCTCACGCCGTCCGGAGGGCATCCGGATCGCGGTGCGTGATACAAGCCTCGCGCGGCCGCGGCCCCGCCAGGCCGGCCCTTTCGAGACCTCAGGCCGTGGCCTCCGGCTGGTTGCGGCGCTAGCGGCGCGTTGGGGATCCGATCTGGTCCCCGGCGGCACGACGATCTGGGCCGACCTCGAGATCCCGGCCGTTATCGCGAGCTGAGGATGGCGGCGGCTTCGGCCGCCATGTCGGTCACGATCTGGGCGGCGGGTTTCACCGACTTGATCAGTGGGGAGCTCTCGGCGCCCGCCAGCAGGCACATCTCGTCGAAGTCGCCGGTGCTCGTACGGGTCGGGATGATGACGCTGAACTTCCCCATGGCATAGGGAACACCGCCGGGGACTGTCCACGGCATGAGGTTGGCGGTACCGACGACTGGGGGCCCCGGACGCGGTGTGGGGATGGCGTCCTCCTTGCCCTTCCACTGCGACAGCACCCGGTTGACGATCGAGCGGGTGTAGGCGCTCGGGAACTCAGGCCCGAAGATGGCGGTGGGGGTCGTCTCGCTCCAGCCGTCGGTGACGGCGATCACGCGGCGCATGTACTCCTCGTGGGCGTAGGACTCCTCCGACACGGCGAAGCGAGTACCGACCCATCCGCCCTCGGCGCCTTCAGCCAGGGTGTTGGCCAGTGTCCGGCCGTCGGCGATGCCGCCCGAGCCCAGCACGATCACATCCTTCGGAACCGCCGCTTTGACCAGAGGGACGAGCTCCGAACGGTGGAGCGGGTTGCCGTCCTGGAAGCCCCGCACGTGGCCTCCGCCCTGCTTGCCCTGGGCGATGATCACCTCGGCGCCGTAATCGACCGCCTCGAGGGCACCGGCCACGCTGCCGACCTGCGCCCACTGCTTGATCCCCGCCGCCTTCAGCTTCTCGACCCAGCGGGCCTCCGGCTTCGTCCAGTACCAGACAACGAAGTCGACCTTCTCCTCGACGAGGACGTCGACGTGCCCGTCGTTGATCGACCAGGTGACGTTGCGGCTGGGACGGTCGGCAGCCTCTTCGTAACCGGGGGAATTCAGCGTCGTGTTGAAGAACGGGAAGTAGACGAAGTCGACCCCGAAAGGCCCCTTGGTGAGTTTGCGCGTCTCGGCGATCTGGGCCCGCAGGCCTGGCGGCTGCTCCGGCACCGGGCCGAGCACGCCGAGCCCGCCGGCGTTGGTGACCGCCGCCGCCAGCGCCGGTGTGGCGTAGAAGGCCATGCCGGCCTGCACGATCGGATAGGTGATGCCGTAGGCCTCGGTGAGCCGGGTCCGCAGAACCTCGGCGGCCGGTGACCCCGACGACGCTTCCGCCGCCCCGGCCGTCCCGCCGAGCACCCCGCCGCCGACGCCGGTGGCGCCCAATCCCGCCGCTCCGGCCCCGAGCCACTTGAGCAGCGTCCTCCGGTCGACGTCTCCCATCGCCCCTCCCTCTACGCGATAGGCCTCCGCCAAACGTTACAGATTTTTCTGTGTCGAATCAATCAGGTGTATCGCGACTGGGGAAGGGTTGGACCGCCGCCGTCCCCTTCTCCGGGTAGCGGGCGGCGTACTCGGGGTCGAGCGGGAGGAGCGGGGCCCCGCCCGCCTCGCACACGCCGAGCAGGTGCGCCTCGGCCGGGCCCGCCAGCGCGTGGTAGCAGCGGGCGGCGACGTCGTAGGCGACGTCCCCGACCCAGCCCACAGGCCAGAGCCCGGACGGGAGTTCGGGTTCCTTCAGCACGATGCGGCGGTAGCTGTGGATCAGGAGTGTCTGGGCCAGGAAGGCGCTCTCCGGCGTGAGATCCGCCGCACCGGTCTCGCCGGCGGCGTCGGCCAGCGGTCGGAACCGGCGCAGGAACTTCCGCCAGGCGGGCTCGAGGGCTTT
>JAICGL010000616.1 GCA_025923175.1 Acidimicrobiia bacterium | reverse complement strand
CTTGTTGGTGAAGGTGATGGCCAGGATGGCGAAGGGCGAGACCTTCAGATCCTTGATGAGATGCGCCACCCGATGGGTCAGCACCCTGGTCTTCCCCGACCCCGCCCCGGCAACGACGAGGATCGGCCCTCCGGGGTGGACCACGGCTTCGCGCTGGACGGGGTTCAGCCCGTCCAGCAATGTGTTCGGCTTCTGGAACGGCAGCGGCTCGGCGGTCATCGCTGAGGCCATCGTACGGGTTGGCTGGGACAGCCGAGGTTCGAGCAGGCTGCGGTGCGAGTAGTCGACCTCGCCCAACTGTCTCAGGCGACCTAGCGGAGCCGCTCGTGCAGGCCGGCTGCGGCGTTGAGGAGGCAGAGGGCGGCGACGTCGACGGTGCGATCCTGCACGTCGCGGGTGGCGTCGACCTCGACGATGTCGATGGCCCGCACCCTGGGGTTGCGGCCGGCCAGGAAGGCGGCGGCCTGGAGCTCTCCGGGCGAGAGCCCGCCGGGCCGGGCGCCGGGGCAGGCCGGGGCGTAGGCCGAGTCGAGGACGTCGACGTCAAGGTCGACGTACAGATGGTCGACCGACATGGCCAGGCGGTCGAACGCCTCGACGAGGACGTCCTCGATGGTGCCGAAGCGCACCTCGGCGGCCGTCACCACATCGATGCCGACGTCGTCGCACCAGCGGCGGTAGGCGGCCGAGTTGGAGAACCCGGCGATCCCCACCTGCACCACCTGGTTGCCGGGGAGGCCGGCGTCGATGAGGGCCCGCACCGGCGACCCGTTTCCCGGGCGGCCCTCGTAGGTGCGCACGTCGTGGTGGGCGTCGAGCGTGACGAGGCCCCACCCCTCGATCCCCTCCCCCGCCATGCCGAGCATGGCCGGGTAGGTGATGGCGTTGTCGCCGCCGAGGAGGACAGCCATCGGCGCTTCCCGAACGACGTCGCGGGCCGCCGAGGCAATCTCCTTGTTGGACGGCTGCGGGTCGAGGTCACCGTGGTCGACACCGGCGAGATCGCCGACGTCGACGTCGCGTTCGGAGTGGTAGGTGGACAGGACCGCCAGCCGCCGCCGGATCGCCGCCGGCGTCTGGTGGGCGCCCGACTTCGAGATGGACGTGATCGAAAGCGGAACGCCGATGACGGCCAGTTCTGGTTCGGCTGGAGGATCTTCGGTGCCCTGGCGGAGCCAGTCGGCCGCCGTGGGCCACTCGGGATCGGGAACTCTCACGTCGTCTCACCGGACGGACGATCTGCCGCTCCGGGCCCCTTGACGATCTCGCCGTCGACCACCACTGCAGCCACCCGGTCCATCCCCGGGTGGTAGGCGAGGTCGGCGTAGGTTTCGCCGGCCAGCACCACGAGATCGCCGGCGCTGCCGACCGTCAGCCGGCCGAGCTCGGGCCGCTGCAGCGCTGCCGCCCCACCGGCCGTCGCCGCCCGCACCGCCTCCTCGGCTGACAGCCGCAGCTCCGAGCAGGCGACGGCGATGACGAACGGCATCGACGTGGTGTAGCTCGTGCCGGGGTTGCAGTCGGTGGCCAGGGCGATGGTCGCCCCGCGATCGAGGAATCGGCGGGCTGGGGCATAGGCCGACCGGAGACAGAACGACGTCGCCGGAAGGAGCACGGCCACGACACCGGCGAAGGCCAGGGCGCGGGCGTCGTCCTCGGTGGCATGGACGAGGTGATCGGCGCTGGCGCAGCTCAACTCGGCGGCCAGCAGTGCGCCACCCGTATGTGCAAGCTCCTCGGCATGCAGGCGGGGGACGAGACCGTGCGCCTTGCCCGCCTCGAGCGCCTTGCGTGCTTCCGCCACCGTCAGCGCACCGAGGTCGCAGAAGGCGTCGCACCCCTCGGCCAGCGGCGCGCACGCCGGCAGCATCTCCTCCACGAGGAGGTCGAGGTAGTCGGCATCGGGGAGGAGGTGGGCACCGAGGAACGTCGGGTAGATCCGCAGCGGCGTCCGCTCGGCGACGGTGGCGATCACCTCGAGCAACCGGACTTCGGTGGCGGTGTCGAGGCCATAGCCCGACTTGGCCTCGAGCGTCGTGGTCCCCGACGCCAGGGCCGACCAGGCGCGCGCCTCGGTTTCGGAAACCAGAGCTTCAGTTGTGGCCGCCCGGGTGGCGGAGACCGTGTTCATGATGCCGCCGGTCTGGTACCGATCGCCCCGCAGCCGGGCCTGGTGCTCGGCCGCCCGATCGCCGACGAATGCAAGGTGTGTGTGGGCGTCGACGAACCCCGGCAGCACACAGCCGCCGCCGGCGTCGAGCTCCACTACATCCCCGAGCCCGCTCCGCAGCCGCCGCTCGGGCCCGACCCACGCCACCTTCCCGTCCTCGATCAGCACCGACCCGTGCTCGACGACCCCGAGGTCGAACGGCCGCCTCCCCTCGCAGGTCACCACCTGCGACGTGTTGCGCACCAACAGCCGGCGGGACGGCGCGGTCATCATCCCGGCTCCCCCGGGAGCATCGGCATGCGGACGCCGCGGTTGCGGGCCACGGCGGCGGCTTCGGGATAGCCGGCGTCGGCGTGTCGGACGACGCCGGTGCCGGGGTCGTTGCGCAGCACCAGCGACAGCCGCAACGCTGCATCGTCGGTGCCGTCGGCCACAACCTGGGCGCCGGCGTGGATGGAGCGGCCCATGCCGACGCCGCCTCCATGGTGGACGGCCACCCAGGCGGCGCCGCTGGCCACGTTCAGCATGGCGTTGAGGATGGGCCAGTCGGCGATGGCATCGGAGCCATCGGCCATCGCCTCGGTCTCCCGGTACGGGGAGGCGACGGAGCCGGAGTCGAGGTGG
>JAICGL010000615.1 GCA_025923175.1 Acidimicrobiia bacterium | reverse complement strand
GTGGTGGCCCCGGGCCGCATCGACGAGTTGACACTCGACGCGCTGTACCGGGGGGCGGCCGCTCTGGCCGTCCCTTCCCGCGCTGAGGGTTTCGGCCTGCCGGCGCTCGAGGCCATGGCCCGCGGCTGTCCGGTCGTCGCCTCCGACGCCGGCGCACTGCCCGAAGTGGTCGGCGACGGCGGCCTGCTCGTCCCCCCCGGCGACGCCGACGCCCTCGCCGCCGCCCTCGGCAAGATCCTGGCCGACGGCTCCCTTGCCACATCGCTGGGCGCCGCAGGGCACCGCCGGGCTGCCACGTTCACGTGGTCGGCGTGCACCGCCGCTCACATCGCCGCCTACCAGGCGGCCCTCGGAATGCCCGCCTCGCCCGGTCGGGCGTCGACCCCCGACCTGAGCCCCGAAGACCCCTCGTAGACTCGACGACGGTGCGCCTCCTGCTCGACGTCTCCGCCGTTCCCGCCCGTCCGGTCGGGGCCGGCGTCTACACCTGCCGGCTGGCCGGGGCGCTCGACCGGCTCGGCGAGTGTGACATGCACCTCCTCGCCCGGCGGGGTGACGACGAGCGGTGGCAGGGATTCGCCCCGGGCGCAACGGTGCACGCAGTCGTGCCGGCGCCCCGGCCGGCCCGTCTGGCCTGGGAGCAGGTCCGGGCACCGGCGCTGGCCGACCGCCTCGCCGTCGACGTGTGGCACGGCCCGCACTACACAGTTCCGCTCCGGCTTCGGGTGCCGGCGGTGACCACCGTCCACGACCTCACCTTCCTGGAGCATCCCGAGTGGCACGAACGCTCCAAGGTGGCGTTCTTCCGGAGGATGATTCCGGCCAGCGCCGACCGGACGGCCGCCATCGTGGCGGTGAGCGAGGCGACCGCCGCCAGGATCGGTGAGGTGCTGGAGCCGACCGCACCCGTCCTCACCATCGCCCACGGCGTCGACCACGACCGGTTCCGCCCCGCGCCGTTCGGCAACCCCGCCGACCTGGCGGCGCTCGACCCGCTCGGTGTCACGCCCCCCTACATCGTCTTCGTCGGCACGGTCGAACCCCGCAAGGCCGTGCCCACGCTGGTCGAGGCGTTCGCCCGCCTGGCCGCCGACCATCCCGATGTACGCCTGGTCCTGGCCGGGGCCGACGGCTGGGGCACCGAGGAGGCCCGGGCAGCCGTGACCGCCAGCGGGGTGGCGACCCGGATCGTGCGGGTCCGCTGGGTGCCCGACGAGGCGCTGCCGGCCCTCCTCCGCCAGTCGGCGGCCGTGGCCTACCCGAGCCACGAGGAGGGCTTCGGCCTGCCCGCCCTGGAGGCTCTGGCCTGCGGCGCGCCGCTCGTCACCTCGGCGGAGTCCCCCATGGCCGACATCGCCGGCCCGGCCGCTCTGCTGGTTCCGCCGGGCAACGCCGGCGCCCTCACCTGGGCCCTCAACCGCGTCCTGACCGACGGGGAACTGGCCGGCCGGCTCCGCCAGGAAGGCCCGAAGTCCGCAGCCCCCTACACGTGGGAGGCGTCTGCCCGCCTCCACCTCGACGCCTACCGCCTCGCCGTGAAGGTGGCCGAGGAGCAGGCCGAAGGGGCGCCACGCCAACTCCGGGCGCAAAACGACCGGAAAGTGGTCGTTTCGCGCCCAGCCTCGCTGTCTTCCCGGCGCCGGAGGCGGCCGTGAAGGCCCTCGTCACAGGAGCGGGTGGATTCGTGGGGACCACGCTGGTCGCCCACTTGCAGGCCGAGGGGGACGAGGTCGTCGGCATCGACCATGCCAGCGGCCCCGACATCACCGATGCGGCCGGTGTGCGCGACGTCGTCGAACGGCACCGGCCCGACGCCGTCTATCACCTCGCGGCCGTCACCCACATCGGGGCGTCGTGGGACGCGCCGCTCGATGTGTTCCGCATCAACGCCGAGGGGACCCTCAACGTCCTGTCCGCCTGCACCGCCGCCGGCGTCGACCGGGTCCTGGTGGTGGGAAGCGCCGACGAGTACGGCGCCGTCCGGCCCGAGGATCTGCCGCTGTCGGAGGACGCACCGCTCCGGCCGCTCACCCCGTACGGCGCCAGCAAAGTGGCCGCGGACTACCTCGGCCTCCAGGCGTTCCTCGGCACGGGGCTGCCGGTGATCCGGGTGCGGGCCTTCAATCACAGCGGCCGGACCCAGCCCGACCGGTTCATGATCCCCGGGCTCGCCCGCCGGATCGCTGCCGCCGAGCGCGACGGCCGCAAGGAGATCCCGATCGGTTCGCTGGAACCGGTGCGGGACTTCACCAACGTCGAGGACGTGGTGGTCGCCTACAGGCTGCTCGTCGAGCGGGGCGAGCCCGGCGAGGTCTACAACGTCTGCTCCGGTGTCGGCCACAGCGTGGCCGATGTCGCCGATCTCCTGCTGGCGATGGCCCGCCACGCCATCGAGCTGGTGCCCGACCCGTCGCTCATCCGCCCGGTCGAGGTCCCCCGCCTCGTCGGCGACAACGCCCGCCTCCGCCAGGCCACGGGGTGGGCGCCGGCCATCACCTTGGAGGACACCCTGGCCGCCATCCTCGACCGGTGGCGGGCCGAGGAGGCCGGATGATCACCGTGGTGGCCAACGGCCGCACGGTGATGCTCCCCGACGGATCCACCCTGTCGGCGCTGCTCACGACCCTCGGCATCCCGGGGAAAGCCGTGGCGGCCATGGAGCACAAAGGTGAGCCGGTTTCCCGGGCCGATCAGGCGACCCGTCCGCTGGCCGACGGCGACCGGATCGAGCTCGTCCGGGCCGTCGCCGGCGGGTGAGGACGCTTCGGTGTACATCCGCCGCCGACGGTCGCGACCGG
>JAICGL010000614.1 GCA_025923175.1 Acidimicrobiia bacterium | reverse complement strand
TCCGTCTCCACCCGTCGGCGTCGAACAGGTCGACTGCCGACAGTGGACGGTCCGGATCGTCGCACCACCCTTCGAGCAGCCGCCCGACCCCGGTGGCGAGCAACGTCACGGTGGACCTCTCGAAGAGGTCGGCGGCGTACTCCAGGGAAAGCTCCAGGCCGCCATCCGCCCGTTCGAAGAAGTCGAACGACAGGTCGAACAGGGCGCCGGAGCCACCCGGGTCGATGTCGGTACTGTCAGCGCCGGAGGTATCCCGGTGCTGGTGGGAGATCATCACCTGGAACAGCGGCTGGCGTGCCGCGGCGCGCCGCGGGTTCAACGCCTCGACGAGGAAGTCGAACGGCACCTCGGCGTGGGCGAACGCACCGACGTCGGTGTCTCGCACCCGTTGCAGGAGTTCTCGCAGCGTGGGGTCGCCCGACACGTCCGTCCGCAGCACGAGGGTGTTGACGAAGAAGCCGACGAGCCTTTCGAGCCCGATGTCGTCGCGTCCGGCCACCGGCACACCCAACGGGACATCGGTGCCGGCGCCGACCCGGCTGAGGAAGGCGGCGACTGCGGCGTGGAGCACCATGAACGGCGTGGTGCCCGTCTGCGCCGTCAATACGGCCACCCTGGCCGGGAGGTCGGCCGGGAACTCGACGACCACGGTGTCGCCTGCGAATGTCGGAACCGGCGGGCGCGGTCGGTCGGTGGGCAGCAACAGCTCTTCGGGGGCTCCCTCCAGCGTCTCCCGCCACCAGGCGACCTGGCGGCCGGCCAGGCTGATCGCATCGTCGGGGTTGCCCAGCAGCTCCTGCTGCCACAAGGCGTAGTCCCGGTAGCGCACTGGCAACGGCGCCCATGCCGGCGCTTCGCCCCGGCACCGGGCCCGATAGGCCTCGTCCAGGTCGCCCAGCAGCGGCCCGTCCGACGCCTCGTCGGTGGCGATGTGGTGAATCACCAACGACAGGACATGCCGGTCCGGCGCCACCGACAGCAACGTCGCCTGGACCGGCGGTTCCCGGTCGAGCTCGAAGCGGTACGCCGCCAGGTCCTGGAGCCGATCGTCGAGCTCGTCCTCTCCGCACTCCACCCGGGTCAACAGCACCGCCCCGGCCGGCGCGACCTCCTGGTGCGGGATGCCCTCGTGGTCGGGGAACACCGTCCGCAACGTCTCGTGGCGTTCCACGACATCGGCGAGCGCAGCCTCCAGCGCACGCACGTCCACCGGCCCGTCGAACGGCACGGCCAGCGGGACGTTGTAGGTCGGCGTCGCTCCTTCCAGGCGGTACAGGAACCACAGGCGGGCCTGCGCCGCCGACAACGGCCAGCGCCCATCCGCCGGTGCTTCGAACCGGTGCACCGGTGGCCTTTCGGTGGGCCCGTCCAGCGCCGCCGCCAGCCCGGCCACGGTCGACGTATCGAAGACCCGCGCCAATGGCAGCTCGGCCCCCAGCGCCGTTCGCACGTGGGCCACCAAGCGGGCGGCCAGCAGCGAATGCCCGCCAAGGGCGAAGAAGTCGTCGTCGGCGCCGACGGTGCCCGCATCGAGGTCGAGCAGCTCGGCGAAAAGCGCCGCCAGCGTCTCCTCGGCCTCGCCTGACGGCGGACGGCCGGCGCCGCTCGTCCGCTCGGGAGGGGGTAGCGCCCGCCTGTCGAGCTTGTTGTTCGCCGTCAACGGCAAGGCCCCCAGCACGACGATCGCCGCCGGAACCATGTAAGACGGCAAACGTTCTGCCAGCCAGCCGCGCAGCTCGTCGGACATGCGTTGCTCAGCAACAGGGGGTGTTGCGGAGGAACGCCGGAGCGTATCCGGAGCGGCGGCGTAGGCGACGAGCTCGCGGACCCTGGGGCGGTCTTCATGCACGATGACGGCTGCGGCGGCAACCGCGGGGTGGGCTGCGAGTACTGCTTCAATCTCGCCGGGTTCGATCCGGAACCCGCGGATCTTCACCTGGTCGTCGGTCCGGCCCAGGAGCTGCAGCACTCCGTCGGCGCGCCAGCGGGCCCGGTCCCCGGTCCGGTACAGCCGGGATCCCGGCGGGCCGAACGGGTCGGCGACGAACCGCTCGGCGGTCGGGCCTGGGCGGTTGTGATAGCCGAGCGCCACACCGGCGCCACCGACGTACAGCTCGCCCGGCACTCCGGGCGGCAAGGGCTGCAGCCAGTCGTCCAGCACGTAGGTCGTGGCGTTGGCGATCGGAGCCGGGCCGTTGGGCGCCCACCCGTAGGCGTCCACCGTCGCCTCTGTCGGGCCGTACAGGTCCCGGATGATCGTGGGCTCCAGCGCCGCCAGGCGGGACCACAGTTCCGGCGGGGTCGGCTCGCCGCCCACCAGCAGGGCGGTGAGCAATGGCGCGACGTCATCGAAGAAGCCGAGCGCCTCCAGTTCGACCAGATACGTCGGTGTCACGTCCAGCACATCGACCCGCTCGGAGCGCAGCACCGCCAGCGCCGCCGCCGGATCGCGGTACTCGTCGACCACCACCAGTTCATGGCCGTCGAGCAGCCAGATCAGCGGCTCCCACGACGAGTCGAAGGCGAACGACGCCACGTGGGCCACCCGCAGGCGACCTCCGGCCGTCTTCACGGCCGGGACCATCAGGTCCTGCTGGTGCGACCGGAACAGGTTGGTTAGCCCGGAGTGCGTGACCACTACACCCTTGGGCTCACCTGTCGACCCCGACGTGTAGATCACGCAGACCGGATCCTCCGGCCGGGGCGCCGGCAACGGGCCCGGAGGGGGAGCGGTCGGCAGGTCGTCGATCAGCAGGACCGGCCGTCTGGTGAGGGCGGGGTCGCCGGCGATGGCGGTGGTGGTG
>JAICGL010000613.1 GCA_025923175.1 Acidimicrobiia bacterium | reverse complement strand
GTGGCGTAGTAGTCGCCGATGGCCGGGCCGAGCACCGGGTCGGGCCGGTAGTTGCGGTGGTCGGGATGGGCGTAGGCCCAGAAGGCGTGCTGGAGGCGATCGCCGCCGATTTCCACCAGCATGAAGAACTCCCACGGCCGGGTGGCGACCAGGTGGCGGGCGACGGCGAAGCGGGTGCGAGTCATTCGCTGCACGTGAGCCAGGACCCGTTCCTTGTCCTCTGAGCGGAAGTCCTCCACGTCGAGGATGTACTCGCCCACCTCGGCCTCGATCTCCGCCTTCAACTCCACTGGCCACGTGTAGTCGGATTTAGTGGACGGGGTGAGAAAGCAGCCGACCAGGGCGCCCTCCATGGGCTTCGGCGGATACGTGCCGGGGACGCCGACGACGATGGAGGGACGCCCGAGGTCGGACAGCCGCTCCCACACCCGGGGGGCAGTGACCGCCCGGCTCGTGGAGAAGACGAGCCGGTCGTAGGTGTGGTCACGACGGTTGCGGAACCCGTAGATGCCCAGCGCTCCGGGCGAGAGGCCGGTCATGGCGCAGGACCAGGCGGGCACGGTGATCGGCGGATCGATGGAACGGAGCCGGCCCCACGCCCCTTGCTCCCGCAGGCGGGACAGCGTGGGCATGCGGTCGGCGTAGCGGTCGAAGGCCAGGTCGGGGACCGCCCCGTCTAACCCGATGACCGCCACTCTCCCGCTGGGATTCACTGCTCACCTTCCGCTCTTCGGCCGATTCACTACTAAATCAATTGAGAAGCTGGATTACAAGTACGACGCCCCCGAGCGGGTTCCTCCCTCAACGGGGACGGACGTCGGAGCTTTCGGTGAATCCGTCCGTTGACTGGCCCGGCGGGACGACTCCTTCCAGGGCCCGGTCGAGGAACGCGCCGAGGAGGTCCCAGCCCGCCTCCGACGGTGGGGCCGACACGGTGGCGAGCGACAGGGCGAAGCCGAGCTCGCTGACCTCGGGGCGTGGGCCCGGGTAGACGACCAGCGACCGGCGGGTGCACAGCCGGGGCCTGCCCAGCATCGCGTCGGACCCGCCGGCGGCCAGGGAGCGGGCATAGCCCAGCTTGTCGTCGTGGTAGTTGGGGTTGCGGCTCCAGGTGGCATCGACGGCCATGACCACCGGTTGCCCGCCGGTCGGCCACCACTCGACGGTGGCGTCAGGGCTGCGCTTCCGGGTGAGGGCCACGATGCCGTCCTCACCGGGGGGCGCCGTTCCGGGCTTCGGGTAGACGCGGTCGAAGCAGACCCGCAGCTTGCCCCGGGGAGTCACGGCCTCCTCTGCCCCACCACGAGGCAGCGGCGCACCGAGGGCGCCGACCAGGCCGACGCGCCGGCGCACGGCCGCCCGCACCGCCTGCGAGACCCACACCTCGAAGAGAGCGTTGAGGGTCTGCGTTCGCAGGCCGAGGGCGGCGGGATCGCCGGGCAGCGGGCTCCAGCGGAGGCTGTCGTCGATCGCGTCCGCCACCGTCCGCATGACCCGGTAGTGGGGCTGATCGCGCAGCAGGAAGCTCACACGCGGCATCGCCCCGGCGCGCAGATCGCGCCACGGCCGCTCGGCGGCCAGCCCGGCCAGGGCCCGGGTGGCCTCGTTGAGCTCGCGGACCTGGTCGGCGTCGAGCCACTGGGGGGTCGTTGCCGCATTCCGGCAGAGGGCGACGAGTCGACGGACGACCCCGGCCACGAAACGGTTCTCGGCCGTGTCGGTGCTGGGCTCGACGACGATCGTGGCCACCTGGCCGAAGCGCGGCTCGTTCATCGGGCGGGGCGGGTCGAAGGGGTGGAGCCGGCGCAGCAGCAGGCGCCGCCCGGCGGTGCGGTCGAGCGTGCACCATTCCCGTCGCTCGGCCGGGGTGGTGGCCGGCGCCCGGTGGATGGCGGCCAGCGCCGGAATGGCCCGCCGTAGCAGAGCCAGCGCCACCAGCGCCCGTTCCTCGTCCCGCTTGGGAACCCGGGGGGCGAGCTCGGCCCAGATGCGGGTCCGGCCGGCCGGGTCGGCCAGTGCTCCCGGGCCGGCCCAGGAGCGGAACTGGTCGACGAGGAAGGCGAAGCCTTCGATGGTCGCCCGGCGCGGCAGCACGACGACTTTGGGGCGGATCACCATGGCCACCGGGTGGCTCATCACGAGCTCGAGATCGAGCTCGCCCACCCACTGCTCCCGGCGGGACTCGTCGACCCAGGCGGCGTCGGCCCGCCCGTCCACCAGCGGCACCGGCAGCCCGGCCAGGGTGAGCCGTCCCGCGACGTCGGGGCCGAGGGCGAAGGCCAGCGGCGTCGCCTCGTCGATGCGCAGCGGAACCCCTGCTACGGGTACCGGCCGTCCGCCCAGGCGTAGGACGCTGCTGGCGGCCGGGTCACTCACGACAGGCGCATCTGCCCGAGGGTGAAGTCCTGGCGGCGGAGCTCGGCCAGCATGCGGTCGAGCAGCGCCGTGGAGCGGTGGAACTCGCCCTTGGCGCCGCGCAGCCGCTCGATGAGGGCCTCCAGCACCTCGAGGTGCGTCGGGTCGGAACGGGTGAAGCGCAGGCGGGGCACCACCTGGGCGGCCAGCGCCCAGTCGAGCGCCTCTTCGGGGCTGTGGCCGGCGGCGGCGCCGAGGCTCGCCCAGCGCAGGAGCCGTTGCGCCACCCGGTAGCCGAGGCCTTGGCCGGCGTCGTCGAGGCTGCCGTCGAGGTCGACGAGGAGCTTGGGGATCCAGGCGGGAACCGACGCCACCTCGGGCAGCGTCTCCAGAAAGCCGCGGAGGTCGTGGGCCTCGACGATGAGGTAGGCGGCCCGGTCGAGGATCTTGGCGG
>JAICGL010000612.1 GCA_025923175.1 Acidimicrobiia bacterium | reverse complement strand
GTGGCCACCTTCGTCATCGTGCTGCGGCTGGTCCAGCGGATCCGGGACCTCGAGCGCTACCGGTACACGTTCGCCCTGGTCGGGATCGCCTCGCTGCTGCTCTCGGCCGTCCCGGGTATCGGACGCGAGATCAACGGAGCCCGGCTGTGGGTGCAGATCGGGCCGCTCAATTTCCAGCCCGGCGAGGCGGCCAAGGTCACCCTGGTGATCTTCCTCGCCGCCTACCTGGTGGAGAAGCGGGAGCTGCTGTCGACCCCCACCTGGCGGGTGGGCCCGGTGATGCTTCCCGACCCGAAACACTTCGCCCCCCTCCTGCTGGCCTGGGGCAGCTCGATCCTGGTCATGGTCCGGGAGAAGGATCTCGGCTCGTCGCTCCTGTTTTTCGCCGTGTTCCTGGCGATGCTCTACATGGCAACCGGCCGGGCCAGCTACGTCGGCATCGGCGCCGGGCTCTTCGCCGGGGGGGCGACGATCGCCTACCAGATCTTCGGTCACGTCCAGGACCGGGTCACCACCTGGATCAACCCGTGGCCGCTGGCCCAGGACCAAGGCTTCCAGCTGGTGCAGGCCCTCTTCGCCTTCGGCACCGGCGGCGTCGCCGGGACAGGCCTCGGGCTCGGCAGCCCCGGGTCGATCCCCAACGCCTCGACCGACTTCGTCTTCGCCGCCATCGGCGAGGAGTTGGGGCTGGTCGGAACCACCGCCGTGCTGCTGGTGTACGTGCTGTTCGTAGGCGTGGGCTTCCGGGTCGCGCTGCGGGCCGAGCAGCCGTTCCTCAAGCTGCTGGCCGCCGGGCTCACCACCATGCTCGGAATCCAGACGTTCATCATCCTCGGCGGGGTGACCCGGCTGATCCCGCTGACCGGCATCACGATGCCGTTCGTGTCCTACGGCGGCTCGTCGCTGCTGGCCAACTTCGTGATCCTGGCCTTGCTGCTGCGGATCTCCGACGAGGTCGCCCGCCGGGCGGAAGCCGACGGAGCGGTCCGATGAACCGCCAGGTCCGGCGGGTGGGAATCATCGTGGTCGGCTGCTTCGTCGCCCTCTTCGTACAGCTCAACTACCTCCAGGTGGTGAAGGCCGACAGCCTGGCCAGCGACCCCCGCAACGTGCGGGCGGTCAAGCGGGCGTTCGCCGACCCGAGGGGCGAAATCCTCACCGCCGACGGCACGATCGTGGCCCGCTCCCAGCCGGTCGACGACCAGTTCGAGCGGCTCCGCACCTACCCCACCGGCCCCCTCTTCGGCCACGTCAGCGGCTTCTTCTCGTTCAACTACGGGGCCTCCGGAGTGGAGCACGTCTACAACGCCGACCTGAGCGGCCGCCGTGCCGAGCAGCAGTTCCGCAACATCGGCGACTGGCTCATCGGCAAGGAGCAGGCGGGCGACGTCGTCCTCTCGCTGAGCAACGCCGCCCAGCAGGCGGCCCGCGAGGCCCTCGGCGAGCGGAAAGGGTCGGTGGTCGTGCTCGACCCGTCGACCGGGGAGATCGTGGCCATGTGGTCGTTCCCGTCCTACGACCCCAGCCCGCTGTCCTCGCACTCGCCCAGGGCGGCCAAGGAGGCATTCGACGGCTACACGAAGGACGGGGAGAACCCGATGCTGGCCCGGGCCTACCGGGAGCGCTATCCGCCGGGGTCGACGTTCAAGGTCATCACCGCCGCCACCGCCATAGAGACCGGGACCGCGACGGTACAGACGGGCTATCCGAGTCTCCGCTTCCTCGACCTGCCCCTGACCGACAAGAACCTCGGAAACTTCGGCGGCAGCAACTGCGGCGGGACGATGGCCGAGAGCTTCCGCCGCTCCTGCAACACCACCTTCGGCCAGATCGGCCTCGATCTCGGCGAGCGCCTGATCGACGGCATGAAGGCCTTCGGGATCACCGAGGACGTCCCCTTCGACCTGCCCGAGTCCCGGAGCGCGGGCCCGGCGCCAGGCACGTTCGAGAAGAGGAAGCCCGACTTCGCCTACGCCGGCATCGGCCAGGGCAACGTCGCCGTCACCCCGCTGCAGATGGCGACGGTGGCCGGCGCCATCGCCAACGGTGGCGTCCTGATGGCTCCGCACGTGGTGCGCGAGATCCGGGACACGGATGGCCGGGTGACCCGCCCCATCGGCCCCGACGAATGGAAGCGGGCCGTGCAGCCGGCCACCGCGGCGGCCGTCGCCCAGATGATGATCGACGTGGTGCAGCGGGGGACGGGCACCGCGGCGGCGGTCCCGGGCCACACGGTGGCGGGCAAGACCGGTACCGCCGAGACCGCCGACGGTGAGCCGCCCCACGCCTGGTTCATCGGGTTCGCACCGGCCGAAGCCCCCCGGTACGCGATCGCTGTCATTGTGGAAAACGGCGGCGACGTCGGCGACGAGGCGACCGGCGGCCGGGTGGCCGCCCCGGTGGCCGGGAAGGTGCTGGCCAGGTTGCTCGCCCTGCCGCCGGCGCCTCCGCCCGGCCCGCCAGGTGAGGAAAAACCAACTTCGACGACAGCCGGGGCTAACCCCGGCGGACGGTAGGGTGCCCAACGATGCCGGAACAGCGGGTCTACACGAACCGATATGAGATCGTCCGGCACCTCGCTCGGGGCGGGATGGCCGAGGTGTACCTGGCCCACGACCAGCTTCTCGACCGCCGCGTCGCCCTCAAGGTGCTGTTCCCCGAGTTCGCCCGCGATCCGGCCTTCGTGCAGCGGTTCCGCCGGGAGGCGCAGGCCGCTGCCAATCTGAACCATCCCAACATCGTGGCGGTCTTCGACTGGGGCGAGGAGGACGGCACGTACTTCATCGTCATGGAGTACGTCGAGGGTCGCAG
>JAICGL010000611.1 GCA_025923175.1 Acidimicrobiia bacterium | reverse complement strand
TCAGGTGCGCCTCGTCTTCTTCGGCGAGGAGCGGTGGCGGGGGCGCCTGCACCACGACCCGCACGAGTCGCCAAAGGTCATGACGACGCCGCTGGTCGTCCTGGCCGTTCTCAGCTTCTTCGGCGGCGCCCTGAACCTCCCGAGGCACGGGCTTGAGTTCCTCTCCGAGTGGCTCCACGCCGCGGTGCCGGTCGAGCACGTCGGGCCCCACAGTTTCGAGGAGGGCGCCGTCCTTGCCGGAGTGGCGCTCCTCCTCGGCGCCATCGGCATCCTCTGGGCGACCTCGGTCTACCGGCGGGGCCTGGCCAACGGCGAGGATCCGATCCTCGGCCGCCTCGGCGGCCTCGGCCGGTTCTTCGAGCGGGGTTGGGGTATCGACCCGGCGGTGTCGTGGTTCGCCGACAAGCCCGGCCGGGCGGCGGCCGAAGTGCTGTCTCAACCGGTCGACCAGGGCCTGATCGACGGCGCCGTGAATGGCGTGGCGGCGGTCGTAACCGGGATCGGGCGCCAGGTCCGCCGGATCCAGACCGGCTTCGTCCGCAACTACGCCCTCACCCTCCTGTCCGGTGCCACCGTGGTCCTGTTCCTGTTCCTCATCCGCGGGGTGGGGTAGTGCACCGTTCCGCACCCTCCGCTGGCGTCTCGCCGGGTCTGACCGCCGCTGGCGGCGTCCTCCTCGTCGGCCTAGCTCCAGCCAGGCCTCCTCGTCGATCCTTGCCAGCGACGCCCAGCCCTCGCCGAGCCGCGCAGCGAGCGCACGGAACGGAGCACTGATGGCCTTCCCCTACGGCACTGCCCTCCTCGCCATTCCCGTCGCGGGTGCGGTGGTGACCGCCGCCATCCCGGCCCGCAAGGCCCCGCAGGTGCGGGCCGTCGCCATCGGCACTTCGCTGGTGACATTCGTCCTGTCGCTCGCCCTGCTCGCCGACTTCGACCAGGCGACCGCCGGCTACCAGTTCCTCGAGTCGAAGGTCTGGATCAAGGCGCTTGGCATCCGCTACCTGATGGGGGTCGACGGCATCAGCCTGTTCATGGTCGTCCTGACCGGGCTGCTGTTCCCGATCGCTCTCCTGGCCTCGAACAAGATCGAGAAGAAGGTCAACGCCTACTTCGCTCTCATGCTGACGCTCGAAGCGGCCCTGATGGGCATCTTCCTGTCGGTCGACCTCTTCCTGTTCTTCGTGTTCTGGGAGGCGATGCTCGTCCCGATGTACTTCCTCATCGGGGCGTGGGGCTACGACCGGCGGATCTACGCCGCCCTCAAGTTCTTCATCTACACCGCTGCTGGTTCGGCGCTGCTGCTGCTCGGGATCCTGTCGCTGGCCATCCTCCACGCCGGCGCGACCGGTACCGACCTGACCTTCGACCTGCGGACCCTCATGGAATGGAACGGGCTCAACGCCAACACCGCCCGGTGGCTCTTCCTGGCCTTCGGGGCCAGCTTCGCCATCAAGGTGCCGCTGTTCCCGCTCCACACCTGGCTTCCCGATGCCCACGTCGAAGCCCCTACGGCGGGTTCGGTCCTCCTGGCGGGGCTCCTGCTGAAGCTCGGGGCGTACGGATTCCTGCGCTTCTCGTTGACGCTGTTCCCGCAGGCGTCGGTGGACTTCGCGCCGCTCATGCTCACGCTCGCCACCATCGGCATCCTGTACGGCGCAATCGTCGCCGCGATGCAGCGCGACCTGAAGAAGCTGGTGGCCTACTCGTCGGTCGCGCACCTCGGCTTCGTGGTGCTCGGCACGTTCGCTCTCACCACCGTCGGCATCCAGGGCGGGATCTTCACGATGGTGAGCCACGGCCTGACAACCGGCGCCCTCTTCCTCCTGGTCGGCGTCCTCTACGACCGGCGCCACACCCGCCAGATCGACGCCTTCGGCGGTGTCTGGAAGTCCGCCCCCAAGCTCGGCGGGATCTTCCTGGCGACCACCTTCGCCTCGATCGGCCTTCCGGGCCTGTCGGGCTTCGTCGGGGAGTTCCTGTCGCTCATCGGTACGTTCGTCGTGCACCGGCCCTACGCCATCTTGTCGGCAGCCGGGGTGATCCTGGCCGCCGTCTACATGCTGTGGGCCTTCCAGCGGGTCTTCACCGGTGAGCCCAGCGGCGAGAACGCCACCTTCCGGGACCTCGACCGGGTGGAGCTGACCACGCTGCTGCCGCTGCTCGCGCTGAGCCTGTTCCTCGGGCTCTTCCCGAAGCCGCTCCTGGAGCGGGTCGAGCCGTCGGTCAAGGCGCTGATCGCACACGTGGAGGAGCGCACGGACTACAAGCCGCCGAAGGTCGCCGAGCTCGGGCCGGAGGGCGCCGCTGAGTCGACGTCCGAGGGGAAGGGGGGCCACGATTGAACGCCTTGTCCGCACTCCTCGCCCAGACGGAACCGGTCGACACCAGCATCCCCGTCCCCAAGGTCGACTGGCTGGCCGTCGGCCCCGAAGTCGCCCTCATCGCTGCGGCCTTGGTGCTGGTGATGATCGCGGCGTACAACCGGGGCCGGCGCGACCTGTCGACCGAGTACTTGATCATCGGCTTGGGCGGAGTGGCCGCCTCGGCCCTCATCACCGTCAAGCAGTGGTCCGTCGTGTTCTGCGGCTCGTGCGGTCCCGACGGCGCCCCCTACCAGACCCTGTCGGGCATGGTGGCCGTCGACGGTTTCGCCGTCTTCGCCCGGACGGTCGTCCTGGCTGCCACCGTGCTCGGCCTGCTGGTCTCCCAGGGCTACCTCCGCCGGGAACAGGTGGAGGGGCCGGAGTACCACTCCCTCCTGCTCCTGTCGGCGTCGGGAATGCTGCTGATGACGTCGGCCAACGACCTCATCGTCGTG
>JAICGL010000610.1 GCA_025923175.1 Acidimicrobiia bacterium | reverse complement strand
TGAGCTGTGCGCCGCCGAGGAAGTGACGCTCTCTCCCGAGGAGCCCAGCGCTCTGGCCGTGCTCGACGTCGCCGAGGAGGGCGCGAGTCTGATGCTGGCCTTCGCCGAGGGCCGACTCGTACGGCGCGGTTGGCGGCGGGTCCATCCGGTCGTCGAGGGGCTGCTGGTCGATCCGGACAATGTGGAGCATGACCTGCTGCCGCTCATCGGGCGGGCCGGCACCGACGATGTCGGCCGCGCCGATCTGATCGCGCTCCTGGAGGACGGCTAACCGTCGTCGTCCGGGTCGTATTGGTGGAAGAGGGCGGCGAGGTCGCCGGGTGGTGTTGGGGGTGGCATGTCTTCGGCGGTGAGGATGAGGTCGCCGTCGGGGGTGATCAGCCAGTGTTGTCCGGAGGGGCTTTGGACGAGGTAGGTGCCGATGTGGATGCGGTGGTAGATGTATCCGTGTTCGTGGCGTAGGTAGTGGTGGTGTTCGCACAGGCTGCAGAGGGCGCCGCGGTGGCTGGGTCCGCCGTGGGAGTGTGGGCGTTGGTGGTCGAGGTCGCACCGGAGGGCGGGTCGTCGGCAGCCGGGGGCGCGGCAGGTTCGGTCGCGGGCTTTGACGTAGGCGGCTTCGGTGGGGGTGGGTCGTCGTCTCGTGTGGCCGTGGTGGAGCAGGTTGCCGCGGTGGTCGGTGACGTCCCAGTACCAGGGTGGGGTGGTTTCCTGTTCTCGGGCGACCTGGCGGGCGATGTCGGCGATGACCGGTCCCCAGCCGGGGATCAGGGCCGGGTCGTCGTCGAGGCACATCAGGGTGGACAGCTTGACCTGGATGTGCAGGCCGCCGCGGGTCGGGGGTCGGAGTCGGCCGCAGGTGCACAGTTTCCCGCCGGTGACCGCGGCCGCGAACGCCGGGTCCATCCCGGGGGCGAGGGTGACGTCGACCGGGGCCGGGTCGGGGCCGGGGTAGCGGTGCCGGTGGTGCCAGTACCCGCCCACCGGGTGGGGACCGAAGGTGTCGGCCGGCCACGCGTGCGGGGTGGTGGTGAACGGTCGGCCGGTGGCGTCGGTGAACCCGACCCGGGACAGCCAGTCGGCGTCGGCCAACGGTGTCGCCTCGCCCCGCCGCCCGCCTCGGCCGTGTCGCCCGCCTCGGCCGTGTCGCCCGCCTCGGCGGTGTCGGTCGCCGCGGCTGTGTTCGGGCGGGGTGGGGGTTGGTGGTCGATGGTCGGGTTGGTGGTGTCGGCGGTGTCGGTGAGCGGGTCGCGGCTGGGTCGTTTCTGGAACACCTGGCCGCCGAGCAGGTCGAGGTAGACGTCGGCGCGGAGTTGGTTGAGGGTGCGGGGGTCGCCGTCGGCCTTGGCCGCGCGGGCCAGGGCGTCGAGGCGGTCGTGGGCGGCGGCGGCCCGGTCCGGGGGCAGGTGGGTGCCGCCGAGTTCGGCGGTGCCGTCGTCCTGCAGGCGGGCGTAGATTCGCCGGTCGGCCACCGAGGCCTGCTGGCGTTTCCGGGCGGCGTCGGGGTCGAGCTTGTGGACCCAGTACCGTAGCCGTTCGGCCAGGTTGGCCACGGTCCAGCCGGCCGCCCGCTGCAGCAGCCGGTCCACGATGAGCGCGGCGGCGTGGTCGGTGACCGGGAACAGGGCGGAGTGGAACGCCCCGGCCCGGGCCAGGTCGATGCGCCCGTCGGCCAACGCGGCGTACACCGCCGGCAGGCGGCGCAGCAGCTGTTCGGCCAGGAACTGGTAGCTCTTGGTCTTCTCGGCCGACCAGTGCAGCGTGAACGACGCCTCGTCGGCGCTGAAGCGACCCAACTCGTCGGCCCGGTCCAACGGGCCGGCCCCGGCCTCGAACCGGACCCGGCCACCCTCGTACAGGCTGGCCAACAGCTGGGCCTGGTAGTGGGACACCATCCGCTGCTGGGCGGCCAGCACCGCGAACACGTCGCCCGGGGCCAGCCGGGCCACATCGACGGTGGCCAGCGCCGCGGCCAGCTCCGGACCGGGCGGCAGGGACGAGAACCCGTCCGGCAACCGCTGCGGCTCGACCGCCACACCGACCGACGATGTTCCCGACATGTGTACGAGACTAGCAACCGGGTACGACAAGAACCCGCCGACACACCCCAGAAACTAACGAATCTTGAGCGCGATTGACCCAGGATCCACAATAGATCGTCACGTCCGACCGGGTGGGCTGCATCCGCGGATTGGCGCCACCCCGCGGCGTGAGCAGCGCAACGGATTCGCTCGCGCCAGCCGCAGCGGCGGCCAGTGTCGGAGCTGCGGCTAGCACGACGGCTGTCTTAGTGGGCAGGTTCGGGAATGGCGGTCAACGCGACTGGGAGGAACACCCCAGCGGGATCGGGAGTCGGTTGGCGTCATCCTTTCCCGACAGCACCGGTCAAACCGTCAGTGTTCCGTCGCTGTGCCAGCAGAACACCGGCTTCGTCGACCACCGCAGAGCTCGAGATGCATGTCCTCAACACCTCGGAAGGACCGCCCTCCCATTAAGCTCGCCTCGTGACGGCAGGGAAGCTTCCAGATCCGGCGACGCCGTTCGGCGCCCGTGTCCGCACCCGCCTGCGGGACGAGCGGGTCGTCTGGTTGACGACGGTGGCCGACGACGGCACGCCGCAACCCAACCCCGTGTGGTTCGTGTGGCTGGACGACCACGTCCTCATCTACAACCGCCCCGACGCGCGCCGGCTCTCGTACCTGGCCGAGCGGCCTCGGGTGGGCCTGCATTTCGACGGCGACGGACAGGGCGGGAACATCGTGGTGCTGTCCGGGTACGCCCGGCGCGACGACGACGCCCCGGCCGCCCACGCCGTACCCGAG
>JAICGL010000609.1 GCA_025923175.1 Acidimicrobiia bacterium | reverse complement strand
TGATGCTCCCCGGCGGCGAGTGCCCGTCCGCGACCGGACGGAAATCGAGGCGCTGCGCGTCGCGGTGCACGAGCCGGCGCTGGTCGCCGACCGGCTCGACGGGGCGTTGTTCATCGACCCGGTTGTGCACGAGGCGTACTGCCTGCTGGCTGCCTCGGCCACGTTTCACGAGGCCCTTGAACGGGCGGGCGGGGAGGTGCACGACCTGTTGCAGCGCCTGGCGGTGGAGGACCCTCCCTGGGGTGACGATGCGGGCACGTATGCCACGTCCGTGCTGGTGCAACTCGTGGAAGCAGCCGGTACACGGTGCCTGGCCGATATGGTTCGCAGCGGCGATGACCGCGCCAGCGAACTGAAGGCGGTGTTGGAGATGCTCGTTTCGAACCGTTCAGCCGGAACCTGGACGGTTGCCGCCGATGCCGCAGCACAGTTGCTACCCTGGGTTGCCGGCTCAGGCGAGGAGTAGAGATTGCGTGGGGGAGCCGATCAGCCCGTCCGCTGATGACCTCGAAGGTCTGCCCGAAGGGGGGCTGGCCGGGTTGATCGCGAAAGGGCGGGCGCAGGGCTCGCTCACGACCGGCGACGTGTTCGACGCGCTGGCCGACGAGGTGGAGCCGTCACCGGGCCAGCTCGACGCCATCTACAACCACATCCGGTCGAGCGGCATCGAGCTCGTCGACGAGATCGCCGCCGACCTCGCCGCCGAGGACGACGAGGACAACGAAGAGCTCGGCGGGGCGCCCGCCGCCGCGGCGGCGACCGAGACACCGGAGATCTCGATCCCGATCCCGCTCATCGTCCCCGTCCCCGCTCCCACTCCGACCACAGAGGTGGCCCCGCCGGAGCCGGCCGCAGCCGCCGTCCCCTCAACCCGTACTAATCGGCGGGCCGCCCGGCCCGAGCCCTCGCCGGGCGAGAACGTCCGGCCCGACCGTGTCGGCGAGGGCGGTGTCTCCGACCCCGTCCGGATGTACCTCAAGGAGATCGGCAAGGTGCCGCTCCTCACCGGGCCCCAAGAGGTCAGCCTCGCCAAGCGGATCGAGCAGGGCCTGCTTGCGTCCGGGGAGATCGCCGCGGCCAACGGCGGCCTCGCCCCGGAGGACACGGATCGGCTGTCGGCCACCGTCACCGACGGGCACCGCGCCAAGCGCCAGCTCATCGAGGCGAACCTCCGCCTCGTGGTGTCGATCGCCAAGCGCTACGTGGGCCGCGGCATGCTGCTGCTCGACCTCATCCAGGAGGGCAACCTCGGCCTCATGCGGGCGGTCGAGAAGTTCGACTACACGAAGGGCTTCAAGTTCTCGACGTACGCCACCTGGTGGATCCGCCAGGCCATCACCCGGGCCATCGCCGATCAGGCTCGCACGATCCGGATCCCGGTCCACATGGTGGAGACCATCAACAAGGTCACCCGGGTCCAGCGGCAGATGCTCCAGGAGCTCGGCCGGGAGCCGACCGTCGAGGAGCTGGGCGAGAAGCTGGGCATGCCACCGGAGCGGGTTCGGGAGATCCAGCGGATCTCACAGGAGCCGGTCTCGCTGGAAGCGCCGGTCGGCGACGAGGACGACAGCCTGCTCGGCGACTTCGTGGAAGACCCCGGTGCCATCGCCCCGGCGGATGCCGCTGCCCGCGCCCTGCTGACCGAAGCGGTCGAGGAGGCGCTGGAGCAGCTTTCAGAGCGGGAACGGCGTGTGGTCCGGCTTCGCTTCGGTCTCGATGACGGACAGCTCCACACCCTTGAAGAGGTCGGTAAGGAGTTCGGCGTCACCCGGGAGCGGATCCGCCAGATCGAGTCGAAGACCCTGGCCAAGCTCCGCCACCCCACCCGCTCCCAGCGGCTGCGCGACTACCTCGACGAGGGTTGATGTCCTAGGGCCCTAGAGTGCTGAGAGGAGCGCATTCTCCTCCAGCTCCAGCCGTTTCTGGAGGTGGACGATCGTTCCGTCCTCTGGCCGGGACTCGAAGGCGATCCGGTCGGCCATGAGGCGCATCAGGACAATGCCGCGCCCGCTGTCCTGGTCGAGGATGGTTTCCGTGCGGGAGGAGTCCCGCAGGTCGATGCCCCGCCCCTGGTCGACGACGCGGATGTGGCAGGTCCCTCGGGTGAACTCGATCTCGACCTCGTACTCGTTCTCGTCTCCATCGGCATGCTGGACGACGTTGGCGCAGGCCTCCGTCAGCGCGAGGGCGACGTCACCCTGGCAGTCCGGTGTCACACCCAAGCGACCCATCGCGTCGCGGCAGATGGTCCGCACGAGTGGCACGGTGACCACGTCTCGGGGTAGACGCAATGCGTACCGGATTTCCACTCTCAACCCACTCCTGACCACCGCCGGTAAGGGTCGGTTCTCTTTAGGAAACCGTTACCCCCCTTGGTGCGGCCGAAACTGTGGCAGTAAGCGCCAATGGAGGCGAAGGTTCGGTAACGGGACCTGTGCGCTCACTACGGTCTGGGGATGGATTTCGCCGCCCTCGCTGCCATCGCGCCGTGGAAGCACGGCGTCGTGGCGGTGGTGGCGCTGGCCGGCGGATTCGTGAACTCGATCGCCGGCGGCGGGAGTCTCCTGACGTTCCCGACCCTCATCTGGGTGGGAATCCCTCCCATCACGGCCAGCGCCACGAACACCGTGGGCCTATGGGCCGGCAGTCTCGGCGGCGTCGTGGGCTTCCGCCGCCATCTCCCGGAGCGGTCGGTGATCGTGCTCCTCGGCGTTCCGTCGTTGCTTGGCGGGATCATCGGAGCCGTCCTGCTGCTCCGCACCCCCCAGAACGTCTTCGAAGGCCTGGCGCCGGTCATGGTCTTGCTGGCCACCGTGCTCCTC
>JAICGL010000608.1 GCA_025923175.1 Acidimicrobiia bacterium | reverse complement strand
GTCGTGACTCTCACCGAACCTCGTGTCACGGTGGCCAGGACGTCCAAGGACGTCGTGCGCTATTCGCTGTTCGAGCGCATCATCCACTGGGTCGTCGGTGTCACCTTCGTCTACCTGCTGCTCAGCGGGATGGCGCTGGCGTACCCGCGGATGGCCTGGCTGGCCAACGGGCTCGGCGGCGGCCAGACGATGCGGGCCGCCCACCCGTGGGTCGGCGTGGTGTTCAGCGCCGGCCTGCTCGTCATGGTGTTCATGTGGGCCGGCGCCATGCGCTTCGAGAAGAGCGATCGGGAGTGGGTCCGGCGCATGCGGGAGTACACCCACACGGGGCACACCGGGCTGGACACCGGCCGCTACAACGCCGGCCAGAAGGGCTACTACTGGGTCGTCCTGGCCTTCGGTGCCGTCCTGCTCATCACGGGCATCCCCCTGTGGTTCCCGTGGATGGCCGGCGCCGGCGTGCAGCAGGCGGCCCGGATCATCCACAACCTGGCCTACCTCGTCATGCTCGCCGGCTTCATGATCCACGTGTACATGTCGACGGTGATGTTCCCGGGCACGATGTCGGGAATGACGTCGGGCAAGGTCAGCCGCCGGTGGGCGAGCTGGCACCACCCCCGCTGGCTACGCGAGAAGGACCAATGACCGGCCCGGGAGGCCGGTCCGGCGGGCATTCATTGGTCCACCCCTCGGAGAGGGCGGACCAGTGACCGGCCCGGGAGGCCGGTCCGGCGGGCATTCATTGGTCCACCCCTCGGAGAGGGCGGACCAATGATCCGGTCCGGGCGGGGCCAGCCGGGCGACGTCGCCGCCCGCCTCGCCCGGGCCGAGCAACTGGCCGCCACCGATCAGATCGCCGCCGGCCCGCTCCGCCTGCTGGCGACCGTGCTCCGCCACCACCAGGCCCGGGCCGGCGACGATCTCATCCGCTCCGAAGCCGGCCTGCTGGCCGCTGCCGTCGAGACCAACCGGGCCGGCGGGCGCTACCCGCTGCTCGACCTCGACGCCGCCGCCGGCCCGGTGATGGCCGAGCTCGACCTGGCGGTCGATGCCCTGCTGGGCGCCGTGCCCGAGCCCCTGGCCGGCGCCGGCCGCACCGTGGCCGGATGGTCGGGCCCTGAACGCCGGCAGCTGGTGGAGGCGTGGCTCGACGACCCGTCCCTGGTCGATCCGCTGCTCGGGTTCTGGGTCCGGGCCGCGGCCGGCCCGCTGCTGGAGACCGCGGCGGTCGGCGCCGCGGTCCCCAGCGCCGAGCAGTGGCGGGGCAGTGCCTGCCCGCTGTGCGGGGGCCAGGCGCAGGCGTCGGTGATCGCGCCCGAGTCCGGGGAGTTCATGGGTGGCTCGCCCCGCTCGCTGGTTTGCGGCCGCTGTGCCACGTGGTGGTCCTTCCCCCGAGCGGTGTGCGCGGTGTGCGGCGAAGAGGACCCCAGGAACCTGGGCGCGTACCTCGGGGAGGACCAGCGCTGGGTGCGAGTCGACGCCTGCGAGACGTGCCACGGCTACGTCAAGACGTTCGACCTGCGTGAGGCCGGCGGCCGCGACATCGTGCCCCTGGTCGACGATGTCGCCACCCTGACCCTCGACCTGTGGGCGGGGGAGCAGGGGCTGGCCCGGCCCTCGGCGTCGTTCGCCGGCGTCTAGTGCCTCTCGTCGATCCGTTCGGCCGGCAGGTACGGGATCTTCGGATCTCGATCACCGACCGCTGCAACTTCCGCTGCACGTACTGCATGCCCGAGGAGGGCATGGTCTGGCAGCCGCGGGAGGAGTTGCTGACCTACGAGGAGATCGAGCGCATCGCCCGGATCTGCGTGCAGCGGTGGGGCTTCACCGGCATCCGGATCACGGGCGGCGAGCCGACCGTGCGGGCCGATCTGCCCGCGCTCGTCGAGAAGCTGGCCGCCCTGCGTCCTGCCTCTGGCGCCGGCGGGCGCGATGTCGACTTGGCCATGACCACCAACGGCGCCAGCCTCGGCTTGCTGGCGCCGGCGCTGCGTCGGGCCGGGCTGAGGCGCATCACCGTTTCGTGCGACTCGCTCCGGCCCGACCGCTTCGCATCCATCACCCATCGCAACGCCCTGCACCGGGTGCTCGACGGCATCGACGCCGCCGTGGCCGCCGGGTTCGCGCCGGTCAAGGTCAACTGCGTGCTGATGCGAGGCGTGAACGACGACGAGATCGTCGACTTCGCCGCCTTCGGGCGGGATCGCGGCGTGGAGGTCCGCTTCATCGAGTTCATGCCCCTCGACGCCCAAGGGGCGTGGACGGCGCAGACGGTCGTCACCTACGAGGAGGTCGTGCGTACCATCGACGCGGTGTTCCCGCTCGAGCCCGTCGACCGGCGCGGCAGCCACCCGGCCGAACGCCTCGCCTACCGCGACGGTGGCGGGACGGTCGGGGTGATCGCCAGCGTGACCCGCAGCTTCTGTTCCAGTTGCGACCGGGTGCGGCTCACCGCCGACGGGCAGTTCCGCAACTGCCTCTTCGCCGTGCACGAGACCGACCTACGGGCCATCCTCCGGGGCGGGGGCTCGGACGACGACGTCGCCGCCGCCATCGAGGCTGACGTCGGCCGGAAGTGGGCCGGCCATACCATCGGGCAGGTGACGTTCCTCCGGCCGGATCGCAGCATGAGCCAGATCGGTGGCTGACGTCCCCCGGCCCGGCAGCCGGACGCCCCGCCAGGTTCGGGTCATCCAGGACGGCCGGGCCACCTCACGGGCCGATTACCTGGCCACCGAGGAGCCGCTGGAGATCCGCGTGGTCCGCGCCGAAGACCTCCGCGGCGGGCGCATCGAGTCCGAGGCGGCCACGCGCGTCTCCGTC
>JAICGL010000607.1 GCA_025923175.1 Acidimicrobiia bacterium | reverse complement strand
GTGGTGTGCGGGCCGCCGAGGCCGCCGTCGACCCTGCAGAGCTGGCCGCCGCCCATGGCGCCTACGCCGCCGAGCGCGATACCGCCATCGACCCGGCTCACTCCGGGCCGATGCCGGCCGGCGGGGTGGGCGGAACGAGAAGAGGCGTGAAGTGTCTGCACGCCCACTACGCCTTCTTCCTGGCCGGGGGAGATGATCCCGTCGGCCGCTGGGTTGGAGAGCGCCTGGCCGAGTCCGGGGGCGATGGCTCGGGCTCCGGTTTGCGACACCCGTCCGTCGCAAATGAACCCCGGAAGACGAGGGGCGATCGGTGAGCCGACTGGCGGCAGTCGACATGGGGACCAACTCCACCCGTCTTCTGGTCGCCGACAGCGATGGGGGCGGTCCGACCGGGCCGCTCAGCACCATTGAGCGGCACATGCACATCACCCGGCTCGGGCAGGGCGTCGATGCCAGCCGGCGGCTCCACCCTGATGCCATCGAGCGGACCCTGGCGGTGCTGCGCAAGTACCGCGACATCATGGACTCCACCGGTGTCGAGGGAATCCGGGCCTCGGCCACCAGCGCCGCCCGCGACGCCGCCAACCGGGAAGAGCTGCTCATCCCGGCGGCCGAGATCCTCGGCACGACCGTTCAGCTCCTCTCCGGGGAGGAGGAGGGACGGCTCACCTTCCTCGGCGCCACCACCGGGCTCGACGCCCCGGCACCGCATCTCGTGGTCGACATCGGCGGCGGATCGACCGAGTTCACCGTCGGCACCGGTACGCCTGAGGGCACTCTCTCCGTTGACGTCGGCTGCGTGCGGCTCACCGAGGCCTGGCTGCTCTCCGACCCGCCGGCCCCCGAGGAGCTGGCCCAGGCGCTGTCGGTGGTGCAGGCCTACCTCGATGACGTCGATCACCTCCTCCCCGCCGCCGGGCAGGCCGAGACCCTCATCGGCACGGCGGGCACCGTCACCACCGTTGCGGCGGTGGAGATCGGCCTGCCCGAGTACGACGCCGAGGTCCTCCACCACTTCCGGCTCACCCGCGAGGCGGCCGAGGATGTGTTCCGCACCCTGGCCACCGAATCGGCCGCCGACCGGCGTCACAACCCCGGCCTGGAGGCTGCCCGGGTCGACGTGATCGTGGGCGGCGCCGCCGTCCTGGTGGCCGTCATGCGCCACTGGGGCTTCGAAGAGATGATCGTCTCCGAGGCCGACATTCTCGACGGTCTCATCCGTTCCCAACTCTGATTGGAAAGGCGAGCGCCCCATGTCCCCAGGCGTCTCCGAGTTGCTGCTCCTCGGCCCCGGGCCGTCGAACCCCTATCCCGAGGCGACGGCCGGCCTGGCCCGCCCCGTCCTCGGCCACCTCGATCCCGAGTTCCTCGCGCTCTACGCCGAGGTGGGCGAACGGCTCCGCGCCGTCTTCCAGACAGCCAACCGGGTGACGCTCCCGGTATCGGGGACGGGCAGCGCCGGCATGGAGTGCTGCCTCGTCAACCTGCTCGAGCCGGGCGACACCGCCATCGTCGGCGTCAACGGCTACTTCGGCGAGCGGCTCTGCGAGGTGGCCCGGCGCATCGGTGCCGACGTCGTGCGGGTGGAAGGCGAGTGGGGTAAGCCACTCGACCCCGCGCGCCTGCTGGAAGCGCAGCGCACCACCGCCGGTGGACGCGCCCGGCTGGTCGCCGTCGTGCACGCCGAGACCTCCACCGGCGTCCGCAACGACGTGGCGCCGCTCCAGGCGTTGCAGGAGACCGACACGCTGTTCGTGCTCGACACCGTCACGTCCCTGGGCGGGATCCCGGTGGAGATCGACGCCTGGGGCGTCGACGCCGCCTACTCGGCCACCCAGAAGTGCCTCGGCGCCGTGTCGGGCCTGGCGCCGGTCACCTTCTCAGAGCGGGCGCTGGCCCGGGTCGCCGACCGGGCGGCCGACAAGCCAATCTCGTCGTTCTACCTCGATGCCGGCCTCCTCGACGCCTACGTCTACGAGCCGCACCGCTACCACCACACCGCCAGTTCGGTGCTGGTGTCCGCCCTCCACGCCGGCCTCGGCCGGCTCTTCGACGAAGGCCTTCCCTCGGCGTGGGAACGTCACCGCCGCATCGGCGAGCTTCTCCAAGGGGCGTTGCCGGCGCTCGGCTTCGAGCTCATCGCCCCCGCCGAAAACCGGCTCCCCCAGCTCACTGCCACCCGCCTCCCGGCGGGCACCGACGACGGCAAGACCCGGCGGCGCCTGCGCGACGAGTTCGGTATCGAGGTCGGCGGTGGTCTCGGCCCCTTCGCCGGCCAGGCCTGGAGGATCGGCCTGATGGGCCACGGCGCGCGGGAACGCTCGGTCGCGTCCCTTCTCGGTGCCCTACGGGTGCTGCTCGGCTGACGGGCCTGGGCAGTCCGGCGGGCAGAGGCAGAACTCATTGCCCTCCGGGTCGAGCATCACGGTCCAGGGGAACGGGCCTCCCATCTCGCCCTCCGCCCGCCGCGCCCCGAGATCCATCGCCGAGTCGACGGCCGACTTCACGTCGGTCACCACCAGGTCGAGGTGGAGCCGGTTCTTCCCCTCCTTGGATTCCGGGACCTGGATGAACAGCAGGTTGGGCCCGTCCTCCGACAGCTTCGCCAGCTCCGCGTAGTCCTCCCCGACCTCGACGACGGCCACACCGAGGAGGGCGCTCCAGAACCCGCCGAGCCGATGCGGATCCGCGCAGTCGACGGTGATCGACCCCACCCGAACTCCACCCAGGCCGCCCATCATTTGAAGATCGTCTCCCGGTAGTAGCGCAGCTCAACGATGGACGCCCGGATGTCGGAAAGGGCCCGGTGGTCGTCGGTCTTCTGCGG
>JAICGL010000606.1 GCA_025923175.1 Acidimicrobiia bacterium | reverse complement strand
GTGGGGCGACGACCTCCGGGTGGAGGGCGTCGTCGTGGTGCGGCTCGACGGCATCGACCATCTGGCCGACGTCGTGGCCGACTTCGCTCCCGGGCCCGGCCGGCGTCTCGGTGTCCTCGTCGACCACCTCGTCACCGGGAGCAAGGAATCCCGGCTGGCGGCCGAGGTCCGCCACCCCCACGTGCTTGTCACTGGCACCCCATACGTCGACGTGTGGGCGGCCATCCGACCCGCCGCCGCCGGCATCGGTGCCTGGCCCCAGGTGCCTCGGGGGATCCCCTGGAAGGAGGGCGTCTGCTCCGCCCTCGGTGTCGCCGATCCCGCGCTGTTCTGGCGCAAGCTGCTCAGCGGCGTCACAACATGGAAAGATCTGGAGACGCCGTTCGTGCGAGCGGTCGAGCAGCTCATCGATTTTGTGACTGATCCGGGGGCCACCTGATGCCGAGCCAGAAGATCTCCCTCCTGTTGCCGCGCGACGTGTTGGACGAGGCCCGTCGAGCGGCGACGGCCGGGGGCGAGACCCTCGATCAGTTCGTCCACGGCGCCATCACCGACCGGCTGAGCCGTCTCGCCGCCTCCGCCGAACGCCGCCGGGCGGCAGCGGCCGAGTGGTTCGATTGAGCGGGTAGGACCCGGGCAGACCTGGTCCGCGATACTGCCGCCTATGAGTGACGCCCGGCGGCGCAACATCAGCGTCTTCCTCGACCATCAGGTGGAGCAGGGGCGGGGCGACCGCACCGCCGTGATCTGCGGCGATGAACAGGTGACCTACGGCGGCCTGCTTTCCCGCGCCTGCCGGGCTGCGGCAGCTCTGCGCGACATCGGCGTCCACCGGGAGGAGCGGATCCTGCTCCTGCTCGACGACACCCCCGCCTTCCCGGCCACGTTCCTCGGTGCCGTCCGGATCGGGGCCGTGCCGGTCCCTGTCAACCCGCTCTACAAGGCGTCGGACTTCCGCTACTTCCTGGAGGACTCCTACGCCCGCGTGGTGGTGGCCGACGCCGCCTTTGCCGAGAAGGCCGCTGAAGCAATCCAAGGCCTCGACGGCGTCCGGGTCTACGAGCCGGCTGACCTCCTCGGTGACGGCGACGCCGGTGCCGACGGGCCTGCCGGGATGCCGGCGGTGGCCACACATGAGGACGACATGGCCTTCTGGCTCTACAGCTCGGGGTCCACCGGGCGGCCGAAGGGTGTGGTCCACCGCCAGGCCGACGCTGCTGCCATCTGCGAGACCTACGGCGCGTCGGTCCTCGGGCTCAGCGAGACCGACACGACCTACTCGACGACGAAGCTGTACCACGCCTACGGCATCGGCAACGGGATGTTCTTCCCCTACTGGGCCGGGTCGACAACAGTTCTCACTCCCGGCCGGCCGAACCCCGACGCCATCTTCACGACGGTCGAGACGCACCGGCCGACGGCGTTCTTCTCGGTACCCACGCTCTACAACGCGCTCGTCAACGCCGAAGGGGCCAAGGCTCGCGACTTCTCGTCGGTGCGGATCTGCCTGTCGGCCGCCGAGCCGCTGCCGCGCGAGGTGTTCCGCCGCTTCGAGAACACCTGGGGCCTGCCGATCCTCGACGGCATCGGCTCGACCGAGATGCTGCACATCTACTGCTCCAACACCGCCGACGCACGCAAGCCCGGCTCGAGCGGCAAGCCCGTTCCTGGCTACGAGCTTCTGATCCGAAACGAGGACGGTCAGCCCGCCCCTCCCGGTGAAGTCGGTGAATTGCTGGTCAAGGGCGACAGCGCCCTCTCCGGCTACTGGCACCACCGGGACCGCACCCGGCGCACGCTGATCGGCGAGTACTTCGCCACCGGCGACCGGTACCGCTGCGACGAGGACGGCTTCTACTGGTACGAGGGCCGGGCCGACGACATGATCAAGGTCGGCGGGCTGTGGGTCTCCCCCATCGAGATCGAGAACGTGCTCATGGAGCACGAGGCGGTGCTCGAGGTCGGCGTGGTCGGCGTCGAGGTCGAGGGGTTCATGAAGATCCGGGCCCATGTGATCGCCCGGGCCGGCGCCAAGACGGAGGACGATGCGTTGGTGGCCGAGCTGCAGAATATGTGCAAGGAACAGCTGCAGCGCTACGCCTATCCGCACATCGTCCGCTTCGAGGAAGAGCTCCCGAAGACCATGACGGGCAAGATCCAGCGCTACGTGCTGCGGGGCCGCCAGTGATTGCCGCGATCAATGATTGACGGCATCCCGCTGGTCGACGCCCATCTCCATCCGGCCAACCTGTCGACGCTGAAGATGTCGGTGCAGGAATGGGCCGCCGGCTTCAACGCCATGGACGGCATCTACGGCGATGACGGCCGGGTGATCCCGGAGGCGTTCGACGCCTACCTCGAGGCCGAGGGCGTCGACGTCGCCATCATGTTCTGCGAATACAGCCCGGCGACGACTGGGATCCAGCCCATCGAGGATCTCCTGCCGATCTCAGCGGCCAACCCGACCCGCCTCCGGTTCCTGGCCAACGTCAATCCGCACCTGCACGACCCGTTCGTGGCCGAGGTCGACCGGCAGCTCGCCCTCGGCGCGGTGGCACTCAAGCTGCACCCCGTCCACGCCCGGTTCGCACCCAACGACGCCGTCCTCTGGCCGGTGTACGCCCGGCTCGAGGACGCCGGGCTGCCGGTCGTGTTCCACTGCGGCACCAGCGTCTTCCCCGGCGCCGTCAACCGCTACGCCGATCCGGCGCTCATCGACGAGGTGGCCGGCGCCTTCCCCGACCTCAAGATCGTCCTCGCCCACGGCGGGCGGGGCTGGTGGTACGACGCGGCGGCGTTCATCACACAGATGCGGGCCAACGTGTGGAT
>JAICGL010000605.1 GCA_025923175.1 Acidimicrobiia bacterium | reverse complement strand
TCGGGGCTGGCGGCGATGATCGGCGGATACCTGCTGACGCAACCGGGCCGGGAGGCGGTGGCCACCACCGGAGAACCGGCCGCCGTAGCGGAGGCGTACCTCCCGGCGGCCAGCATCTGGCCGTTCTGGGTCGGCCTCGGCGCGACGGTCCTCGGCCACGGCCTCGTCCTCGGCTTGTGGGGACTGATTCCGGGCGGGCTCGTGACGGCCATCGGCGTCCTCGGATTCAGTGGGCAGAGCCGCCGCCGGGACTGAGCGAGCGGTTCTCCCTGGCCTTCATGTCCCGGGCTAGGCGGTACGTGAAGTACCCCGCTGCCAGCGGCAGGACGATCACCGTCACCCGCAGCAGCCAGAACGCGGCGTTGATAGAGAACCCGAAGGTCGTGGAGAGGACGTCGGTGGCCGCCGCCACCGTGAGGACGGCGTAGAACACGAGGGTGGCCACACCGAACGCCGTTCGCAGCGGCCGGTCGTGCGGACGGTCGAGCAGGTGGTGCTCGTCGCGGTCGCCGGTCAGGCGGGCCTCGAGGAGCGGCCAGAGATACAGCAGTCCGAAGGTGATCCCGGGCAGGAGCACTCCCGGGTAGAACGGATTGGGGATCTCGTAGCCGAAGGCCCGCAGCTCCCACGGCGGGAAGATCCGCAGCGCCCCGTCGAGCCAGGCCATGTACCAGTCGGGCTGGGAGGCGGCGCTGACGTCGGCCGGCCGGAACGGACCGTAGATCCAGATCGGGTTGATCTGGGCCAGACCGCCGAGGGCCGCGAGGACGCCGGCGGTGATGAAGAACAGCCCGCCGGCCTTGGCGGCATAGGTGGGCCAGGCGATCTCCCCCACCACGTTGTCCTCGAAGCGGCCGGGGCCGGGGAAGTGGCTGTGCTTGTGGCGGACGACCATGAACAGGTGGACCGCCACCAGCGAGCCGATCGCCACCGGCACGACGAGCACGTGCAGCACGTAGAGCCGCTGCAGGATGTCCGGCCCGGGGAACTCCCCGCCGAAGAGGAGCGACGCCATCCACGTCCCGGCCGCGGGAATCGACAGCACCACCCCGTAGGCGATGCGCAGACCCGTCCCGGAAAGCTGGTCGTCGACGAGGGAGTATCCGGTGAACCCGTTGACGATGGCCAGGATCAGGAGCGTGACCCCCACCATCCAGTTCAGCTCCCGGGGCCGGCGGAACGCACCGGTGAAGAACACCCGGACCAGGTGCACCACGATCGAGGCGGCGAAGACGACCGCCGCCCAGTGGTGGATCTGGCGCATCACGAGCCCGGCCCGCACATCGAAGCTCAACTCCAGGACCGAGTGGTACGCCCGGCTCATCTCCACGCCCCGCAGAGGCCAATAGGACCCGGTGTAGACCGTCTCGGCCAGGCTGGGCTCGAAGAAGAACGTGAGGAACACCCCGGTCAGCACCAGGACGACGAACGAGTACAGCGGGATCTCCCCGAAGAGGAACGACCAGTGGTCGGGGAACACCTTGCGCAGCGCCGTGCGGCTGAAGTTCGCCGCGCCGATCCGGGCGTCGATCCACCGGGCGAGCCGGCGCGACACCGGGCGCCGGGCGGTCACGGCCGGTCCCAGAATCCCGGACCGACCGGCTCCCTGTAGTCACCCGCCGCCACCAGGAACCCGTCGGGCCCGACGGCGATCGGCAGCTGCGGCAGGCGCCGGGTCGCCGGGCCGAAGACCGGCTGCGCCGCCCGCAGCACGTCGAAGGTGGACTGGTGACAGGGACAAAGCAGGAGGTGCTCGGTCTCCTGGTACAGCCCCACTGGGCAGCCGACATGGGTGCAGAGCTTGGAGTAGGCGACGAGCCCGCCGACCGTCCCGCCGGCCAGGACCTCCGAATCGAACAGCGCCGGCTCCTCCACCCGGATGAGGAGCGTGGGGGCGTCGGCGGCGCCCACGGCGCCCTCGGGCCAGACGGTCAGCACACCGCCCACGGGAACATCGGCCGGTCGGATCGGATGGCCGTCGTCGGTGACGAGCCGCACCCCGCCGGCGAAGGCCGTGCGGAAGAGGCCCCGCCCCGGCCGGGGTCCGAGCGACCGGATGGGGAAGAACAGGGCGGCGCCGAGGGCGGCGAAGGCGCCGAGCAGCAGCCGGACGAGCACCGCTCGCCGCCGGACCGGAGCGCGGCCCTGCTCGAAGTCGGCGGTGAAGGCCGCCACCTCCTCGTCCGTCGACGCCACCCGGCCCCGTGGTTCGGCCACGATGCCCTCCGGCAGGTACGCCTTGGCGAAGGCCACCATGCCGGTGCCGATCCCGCCGAGGGCGATGGCCAGGAACAGCCCTTCGAGTTGCGGCTGCCCGCCGGTCCAGTAGACGACACCGAGGGCGAGCCCGGCGGCGATGCTGAGGGCGAACGACGCGGCGATCATCGGCCCGCCCCGGAGCCGTCGAGTTCTGCGGGTGGTTCATCGGTGTGGCGCCGGCCGATCCAGAACGTGGCCAGCATCAGAGCTCCGACGCCGAACACCCAGCCGACGAAGCCTTCGGGGACGGGCCCCGCGCCGCCCAGGGTGGCGCCGCCCGGGTTGGCGGGGTCCTGCAATTCGAGGGCGTAGCGAACGACGCTGTTGAGTGTCTCGGAGTCGAGGATCTCCTCGTCGAAGACCGGCATGAGCCCGGGCCCGGCCCGGACGGCCGCCCCGATAACCAGCGGATCGGCCGGGACGAGCGTCGGGGCCGCCTGCCCGTAGCTGAGCGCCCCGCCGATCCCGGCCGCAGCGTGGCAGGAGGCGCAGTTGGAGCGGTAGAACTCGCCGCCCTCGGCGAGGTCGCCGGCGGCGGGGTCGACGTCGGGCAGGGCCGGCCCGTCCGATAAC
>JAICGL010000604.1 GCA_025923175.1 Acidimicrobiia bacterium | reverse complement strand
GTGTGCGAGCTGCTCCGGTTCGACGACCGGGCCGCCGACCTCACCGAGTGGGAGAACCTCGTGGCCAAGGTCGAGGCGGCCACCCGGCCGGTCAAGGTCGGCATCATCGGCAAGTACGTCGAGCTGCCCGACGCCTACCTGTCGGTCGTCGAGGCGCTCAAGCACGCCGGGTTCCACCACGAGGCCAAGGTCGAGATCGACTGGATCCAGGCCGAGGAACGGCACCTTGTGCTCCCGGGCGTAGGTGACGGCGGCGATCTTTCCTTCAACACCCCGCACACCGAAGCCGCCGGGGACGACGATCCCGTCGAGGTCGTGGAGGCGGCCCTCGGCCAGGAGACCTTCGGCGTCCTCCGAGGCGATCCAGTCGATCACGACCTTGGCGCCGTGGGCGTAGCCGCCGTGCTTCAGCGCCTCGACGACCGACAGGTAGGCGTCGGGCAGGTTGACGTACTTGCCGACGAGGCCGATGCGGACCTCGGTGGTCGACCTCTCGACGCGTTGCACGAGGCTGCGCCAGGGCCCGAGCTCCGCTGCCTCGGCCGGGAGCCCGAGCACCCGGCCGATGTAGCTGTCGAGGCCCTCGTCGTGGAGGACGAGGGGGATCTCGTAGATGTTCGGCGTGTCGATGGCCGAGACGATGCCCTCTTCGGGCACGTCGCAGAGCTTCGAGATCTTCTCCTTCAGCCGGGTGGAGATCGGCCGGTCGGAACGGCAGACGATGGCGTCGGGCTGGATACCTCGCGACCGCAGCTCGGTGACCGAGTGCTGCGTCGGCTTGGTCTTCTGCTCGCCGGACGGGCCGATGAACGGCACCAGCGTCACGTGGATGTAGAAGACGTTCTCCCGGCCCACGTCCTTGCGGAACTGCCGGATCGCTTCGAGGAAGGGGAGGATCTCGATGTCGCCGACCGTGCCGCCGATCTCGGTGATGACGATGTCGACGTCGTCGGTGGCGAGTCGCTTGATCCGTTCCTTGATCTCGTCGGTGATGTGGGGGATCACCTGGACGGTGGCGCCCAGGTAGTCGCCCCGGCGCTCCTTGCCGAGCACCGTGGTGTAGATCGACCCGGTGGTGGCGTTCGAGTCGCGGTGGAGCGCGACGTCGACGAAGCGCTCGTAGTGTCCGAGGTCGAGGTCGCTCTCGCCGCCGTCGTCGGTGACGAACACCTCGCCGTGCTGGAACGGGTTCATCGTGCCGGGATCGAAGTTGATGTACGGGTCGAGCTTCTGCATCGTGACCCGCAGGCCCCGGCACTTGAGCAGCCGGCCGAGGGACGAAGCCGTGAGACCCTTCCCCAGACTGGACGCGACACCACCCGTCACGAAGATGTGCTTCGCCAAGACCTTCCACCTTTCACCTGGGTTCCGCCCTGCCCCTGGTGTGTCGCTTCGCCGGCCCCATCCCCAAACTCCGGGCGGCAGTGGAGTGACACGGACGAACCTACCATGCCCTTCTGACAGTTTCGGCGGATGCCGAATTACGCCTGTTCAACCGGCAACCCCGACTGCATCCAGGCGCCCCAGCCGCCCTGCAGGTTCTCAACTTTCTCGTAGCCCATGTCGGCCAGACTCTTCGCGGCGAGGGCCGAACGGCCGCCGGCGCCGCAGTAGAGGACGACGGTCGATTCCCGGGGAAGGCGCCCGTCGACCTGCATCTCGAGCACGCCGCGGGGAATCGTGTAGGCGCCGGGGATCTTCCCCCGGGCGAACTCCTCGGGTTCGCGCACGTCGATGACGACGATCTGCTCCCCGCCCGACAGACGCGACTGGAGATCGGCCGGCGACACCTCCGGAACGATCCGGAGCGCCTCATCCACGATCTGCTGGTACGACTTCTGGTCCGCCACGTCGCACAAGGCTAATGGCTACGGTTGCCATCGCTCCCATGCGAACAACCCACCGGGCTGCGGCAACAGCGATTCTGGTCGGCGCCGCGGCGCTTCGGATCCCCGCCTACCTGGCGACCCGGCACCTGAGTTTTGACGACGGCGTCTACGGCGCTTCGGCGGTGGCCATGCGCCACGGCGGCCTGCCCTTCCGGGACGTGTTCTCCAGCCAGGGCCCGCTGTTCCTGCCACTCGTCTGGTTCTTCGACCTGCTCGGCCTGCGCACGTTCGACGCCCCACGCCTGCTGGCCGTGGCGTCCGGCCTGGCACTGGTGCTGGCGACGTGGTCGGCGGCCCGGGCGCTGCGGCTGTCGAACGGGGCGGCGGCGCTGGCCGGGGGGCTGGTGGCCACCAGCGGCAGCCTCCTCTGGGTCACCGGTCCGCTCACGTCGGACGGCCCGGGCCTGGCGCTGGCCGCCTGGGCGGTGACCGCCGCCCTCTGGTACCGCCGGTCGCCGTCGCTGCGCTGGGCTGTCGCCGCCGGCGTGCTGCTCGGCGCGGCGCTGTCAGTCAAGAGCCTGCTGCTCGCCGCCGGCCTGCCCGTCGCCTGGGTCCTCCTCCCGAACCGCCGTCACCTCGCCGCCGCCGTCGCCACGGCCGGCGTCCTCAGCCTCGCCGTCGCCCTCCCCTGGGGCCTGGGCAACGTCTGGGACCAGGCGTTCGAGTACCACCTCGAAGCGGCAGGGTCCCGCACACCGTTCCCCAACCTCCGCAAGGTGATGTCCACGCTCGGAGACCGCGACCTCCCGCTCGTGCTCGCTGCGGCGCTCGGCCTCGTGGGTGCATGGAGCAACCGGGGCATTACCGGCCGTTCCACCGGAGCCACGTCGAGCGGCGCCGGTCTGGTTGTGACCTGGCTGGCCGCCACGATCGTGGTTCTCGCCCTCGAGCATCCGCTGTGGCGCAACCACGTCGCCCACCTGGTCCCGGCCACGGCGTTGCTCGTC
>JAICGL010000603.1 GCA_025923175.1 Acidimicrobiia bacterium | reverse complement strand
GCCGGGTCGGATGCCAGACCACGCTGGCAATGTGGTCGCCCGCGCCACGACCGCGGGGGAGCCACGTCGTACCGCCGTCGACGGAAAGGTGAACCCCGGCGATGTCGGTGGCCAGCAGCACCCGGTTCGGGTCGGTCGGGTGGAAGCGGACGTAGTTCGTGTACCCGCCGCCGAAGGCGTCGCCGGCCCGCCAGGCGGTGTTGGTCGGTGGTAGCGGCAACGGGTTGAAGGGCGGTTGCGTCGTGCTTGTCGTCGTGGTGCTCGACGTGCTGGTGCTCGTGGACGTCGATGTCGACGTCGATGTGCTGGTGGTCGACGTGCTCGTCGACGTCGTGGTACTCGTCGACGTGGTTGTCGTCGTGGTCGTCGTCGTGGTCGTGTCGGTCGTCGTGACCACCAGCTGCGGGCCGTTGGTCTGCTCCCGCGAGTTGATGTCGGCGCCGTCGGAACCGCTGATCTTCGACACCACGAACGCGAAGGTTCCGTTGCCGCTCACCGCGCTGGTGACGTCGAACTCCACCCAGGTGCTGTCCGGAAGGTGCGGAGCCGTGGCGAGCTGCACTCCCTTGGCGGGAGCGGTCTTCCACGTCAGGCCCTTCTCGGTCCACCCCGTTCCGGTCGCGTTGACGGCGACCCCCTGACTGGTGCCGTTCGCCGCCACCCGCAACCGCAGCTTGGCGCTCGCGACGGGCCCGGCCAGCCCGCTCGTCGTGAACTTGACGTACGACATCACGGCGGCGCTCGACGAATGCTCGACCCGCAGCGGGTCGTCGTGGAAGTTCTTCGACGCCCGCTTCTGCTCGACGCGTGCGTCGGCCACAGCGCCGAAGGTGACGGGCGCGGGCGCCCCGCCGGCCGGCCTCGGATCGGCGACGGCCACGGCACTCGCCGCCACGACGACGGCCGCGAGGAACGAGCGGGCCCACGGGGCCCGAAGGGTCAAACGGGACAAAGAGGGGCTCCCTGAAACGGAGCGACCGCCCCAAGGCACCGGGGGTCGGCCGCGACAGTTCTGCGAACTGTGGACAGGTTCGACCACCCGCAGTGATTTCCTGCGGAACTGCCCCTTTCGCCCCGTGATCGGCGTGTAACGGCAGGCGACCAGCGAAGACCACCTGCAGTGCCTATCGTCGAAGCCGTGGATGGAACGCCCATCGGGCGAAGGGTCTTTCTCGGTCTCGCCGCCTTCGGCGTATCGGGAATCGTCTGGGGCTCCAAAGCCGCCGGGCTCATGGAGCACCTGCTCGGCCCCATCGCGATCAAGGACGGCAGCGGCCTCCTCGGCCTGCTGCCCACCGGACGGTTCCGTATCTACTCCGTCACCGGGCAGCTCCCGAACCGGGCCCCGGCCGACTGGCGGCTCGACGTCGGCGGCCTCGTCGATGCCCCCTATTCGATCGGCTTCGACGAGCTCCTGGCGATGCCGTCCGTCGACCTGACGAAAGACTTCCAGTGCGTCACCGGCTGGCGGGTCCCCAAGGTCCGGTGGAAGGGCGTGCGGCTGGCCGACATCATCGACCGGGCGGCGCCGCAGGCAGCCGTAGCGGCGCTCGAGTTCGAGTCGTTCGACGGCGCCTACACCGAAACCCTCACGCTGGAGCAGGCCCGGCGCGACGACGTGATCGTCGCCTACGAGCTCGACGGCAAGCCGATCTCCGCTGCGCATGGCGGGCCCGTCCGCCTCTACGTCGCTCCGATGTACGGCTACAAGTCTTTGAAGTGGCTGCAGCGGATCACGCTGGTCGCCCCGCCGCCGCGGCCGGGGTTCTGGGAGCAGCGGGGCTACGACGTCGACGCCTGGATCGGCCGGTCAAACGGCCGGAGTGACGCACCGGCGTAATGGAGCGCTTCGACCGCACCGAACGCTGGCTGCACTGGTCCACCGCCACCCTTGTCGGCGTGCTGGTGCTCACCGGCGTCGTCCTCTACTGGGGCGAGCTGTCGGTCATCGCCGGCCGCCGGACCTTCTTCAAGGACCTTCACGTCATCGCCGGCCTGGGCCTACCGGTTCCGTTCCTGCTCGCCCTGCCGGGGCGCCGGGGGCGCGCCCTGCGCCGCGACCTCGGCGTCCTCAACCGCTTCAGCCCCGACGACCTCCGCTGGCTGCGCAGCCGCGCTTCCGACGCCACCGTCCGCCTGGGCAAGTTCAACCCCGGCCAGAAGCTCAACGCCGCCTTCGTCGCCGCCGCGCTGGTCACGCTGTTCGCCACTGGTCTGGTGCTGCGCTTCTTCAGCCCCTTCCCGCTGGCCTGGCGGACGGGCGCCACCTTCGTCCACGACTGGACGGCGCTCGCTCTGGCCCTGGCCATCACCGGCCACGTCTGGCTCGCCATGGCCGACCCCCACGCCTTGCGCGGCATGGTCTCCGGCAAAGTCCCCCCCTGGTGGGCCCGCCAGAACCGCCCCCGCTGGTACGAGGAAGAGGAGGTCAGCGAGGAGCGAGCAGGAACTGCAGCGCCCGGCCCATGACCTGGGCCTGCTGGTCGGCGCCGCCGATGTCCTCGAAACCGAACCCGAACAGGATGCTCCAGGGCGTCTGGGTTGCAGCCGCGACGGCGTTGCGGGCAGGGCCCGACGGGTTGGGTTTCATGCCCCGGTAGCGGGCCGCCGTGCGACCGGCGACCGCGGGGTACGCCGGCCCGAGCGTCTCGGCACTGGCGGAGTACGCCGCCGCGTTGCGGCCGGGGGCGATGCCGCTCTCGGAGAAGCTCCAGCTGAGACCCTCGAACGGCACCCGCACGCCGTCCACCGCCGAGATCTGACCGGCCGAACTGCCCCCGGCTGTGGCGTGCTCGTACGCCCCCAGCCAGTACTGGAAGAACTCGCTGGAGAGGGTCCG
>JAICGL010000602.1 GCA_025923175.1 Acidimicrobiia bacterium | reverse complement strand
TTCGCCGAGCGGATGAACAACGCAGAGGCGGCGGTCATCAACGTCCACATCCCCTACGAGGGCGAGATCGAGAACACGGATGCCTTCATCGCCTTCGACAAGATCGTCGGCGACTCGAGCCTCCCCAAGGACAAGAACACCGAGATCCTTCTCTACTGCCGCACCGGACGCATGTCGGAGGATGCTGGCGCAGTCCTCAACGAGGAGGGTTACACGAAGGTCGCCCACCTCGAGGGAGGCATGAAGGCCTGGGAGGCTGCCGGCCGCAAGCTGGTTCACAATCCCGCGCACGTGTCGGTCACACCGACGCCGATGCCGACCATGCAGCACGGCTAACGCTCAGCTCAGCGTTACGGTTCCGCCCGGCCCTTCGATCTCCGCCCTGAGTGCCGCAGATGGCGCCGGCTCCACGGAGAATTCCACACCCAGCGCCCGGAACATCTCTGCAACCGCGTCGGGTTCGGGGTGCGCGCCGGTGAAGCTCAGGAGACGGCAGCCACCGGCTGACGTGGCGGACGGGTGGGGCGTGTCGTCACCCCATTCGATGAGGAACGGCACGACTTCCACGGAATGCGGGCCGGGAGACGTGAGGCGCCACTGCAACTCGGTGCCGTCGGGCCGGCGCCGGGACATGGACAGCACCGGCCCAGGGTCGTAACCGAAGCGCCGGGCCCGGGCCACGCGCTGATCGATCCCGTCGGTTTTGGCCGCCCACGCCGCCAGGCGGGGCCCGGCGATACGGTCGAGCCCGAACGGGCGGGGCCCGTCCGCCGTCGCCTCAGCGTCGATGCCGATCAGTTCCAGGTATGCGCCTCCCCCGAGGTCGAGCAGCGCATTGCGGGTCCCGAGGCCGGGATGCCGCCCGCCCGGGGTCGGCCGCACCCCGAGGGCGGCGGTGACCCACTCGACGGCGGCATCGAGATCCGGCGTGGCGTAGACGAGATGGTCGATCACCGCCCGCACCCTAGAACGGACGGCGGCCCCGTCGATTGACCGGCGGTGGCTACCGGTCTGCGGCAGAATGCCCGCATGTCCGACACGTCGGATGCTGGCGGGGCCGCCCCGACCGATGCCCCGACAGAACCGGGGCCGGCACCGGCACCCGCACGACCCCGGTTCCGGTGGACGTGGCGGCGCATCGTCGTCGTCATCGCTGTCCTGCTGGTCGGCGGGACGGCGGTGTGGTGGCGGGGAGTCGTCACCTCGGATCCAAAGCTGGAGTTCACCTTCTTCAACGGGGTGAACCGCGTCGAGCACGATGCCACGGGCAACCCGGAAGGCATCACCCGAACGGAGAACAGGCTCGGCACCCAGATCGACATCGCCTTCGTGCCCAACCAGAAGATCTTCGTGTACTTGGGCCTGCGGAACGGCGGCGGCCAGGCGGTGCGGATCGAGAAGGTGCCGGTGACCGGGTTCTATTACTTCGGGTTCGACGGGATGGACGTCTCGCCGAATCGAAACATCAGCGTCGGTGAAGCGACGACCTACGATCCATTCAAGCCGTTCACCCTCAAATCGGGCGAGGAGCGCAACGTCCGGCTGACCTTCCGGCTGGCCGACTGCAGTCCCTCTGGCCTGCAGCCCGGCCACACGACGATCCGGGGCCTGCTGGTGCGCTACAAGATCCTCGGCCTGGGGCGGACGGGGTTCGCCCCCTTCACAAAGTCCGTGCTGTCCGTCCCAACGATCGGCCGCTGTGAGCACCCGATCATCGATCCTGCGGGCGGACCCGTTCGAGGCTAAAGGCCATACAGGCGGCGGGCGTTGCCGGCGCCGACCATCTCGGCGACCCGGGTGGCGTCGCCGGTCGGCATGGCGCCGTCGGTCACCCAGGCGGTGAGCAGCCGGCCGAAGCTGTGGCGGAACTGCGCCGCTCCGACCAGGTACAGCTCGGGCAGGCCGTAGCCGTCGGTCGAGAACAGCAGCTTGCCGAACGGCGCGAGTTCGCAGAACTCGCCGACGACGGCGTCGGCCCGGGCGCCGACCTGGGCCACGGTGAGGCCGAGGTCGACGTACACGTTGGGGAACACCTGGGCCAGCCATCCCGCCTGGCGGTGGTACGGGTAGCAGTGCAGCAGCACGATCGGCACGCCGCTCGGTTCGGCGGCCGCCAGGAACCGTTGCAGCAGCGCAGGGTCGGCCGCCGTCAACCGCAGGTCCCGGTCGCCGAAGCCGGTGTGGATCTGGACGGGCAGACCCCGGTCGATCCCGCACCACAGCACGAACCGCAACAGGACGGGATCGTCGAGCCGGGCCGGTCCCCGCCGGGCCAACCAGCGGCGGGCGGCTGACCGCACCTCCGCGATCGCCGGTCGGGACGGATCGATGTTGAGGCCGTGGCGATAGGCGATCACCGACTTGACCGCCACCGCCCCGGCGGTCGCCTCCCGCAAGGCGGCGACGTAGGCGGCGGCGAAACCATCGGCGCTGACACCGCCGTCGGCTAACAGCTCAGCCACCCGCTCCAGGCGCACGACCTCGCGGTACTCGGCGCCGGCGGCCCGGGCGACGCCGGCCGGCGGGGCGAGCGTGGGTGAGTCGAGGCCGGTGTCGATCAGGACATGGGACAACGCCGCCGCCCCCAGCAACCGGCCCGCCACCTCGGCGGCGCCGAGCTCGGCCCGCCGGGCCAGGTAGTCGTCGATCGGTGCGCCGGCCGGCAGATCGAGCACCGGTGCACACCACCGGCGGATGGCCAACCCCACCGGCCCGTCCAGCAGGGAGATGCCCGGCGGGGGAGCGGCGTCGGCTTCGCTGGCCGCCAGGGCGAACGCCGCCGCATCGGGAGCGCCGGCCAGGATGGAATGGCAGTGCCCGTCGACGAGCCGCAGCCCGCTCAGCAC
>JAICGL010000601.1 GCA_025923175.1 Acidimicrobiia bacterium | reverse complement strand
CGGCTGGCCCCCGGGTAGAAGGTCTCGCCCCGCGCCTCGACCTCCTGGCGGGCGGCACTAACACGCTCACCCAGACGCTGGAGGTCGACATCGGACATGGGCGGGATCCCTTTCTGTTCTAAGCGAGCGGAACCGACTGCCCGGCCTGGACGTAGGCGTGCTCGTGGGCCAGTAAGCCGACCAGGGCGCCCAGCGCCGCCAGGACGGCGACCGGCCCGCCCAGGGGACACAGCAGACCGGCCGCAACCAGCACCGCGCCGGTACGGAAGAAGCGGGAGAAGCGCCCAGAGGTCATCTCCCGGGCGGCGAGGTGGGCATGGGCGGTGGGGTGGGCGAGGGTGACCTCGCCGGCCACCATGAGGAGGTGGGCGGCGCAGGCGCCGGCCAGGGTCCAGCCCAAAACGTCGGCGGCGCTGCCGTTCCCCGCGCCGGCGACGACCAGGGCCGCCGCACCGGCCATCACGGCCTGGACGGCCATGTGGGGCGGCAGGAGGGGGCTCTGCCACAGGTCGCGGGCCTTGGACTGGGCGAACAGATAGGCGGTGTAGACGGCGCTCATGACCGCCAGGGGGATGCCGACGATGGACAGCACCGGCATCGGTCCGGTGACCCCGAGCAGGCTGAAGAGCAGGTGGAGGCCGACCACCGTCCCGTAGGCGCCGATGATGAAGCCACCCCGAACCAGCCACGACCGCCACTGCGGCTTTGTGAAGATGAAGTAGAAGCGCTCAGGGTGCTCCAGGTCCCAGATCAGCAGCCCGCCGGTGATACCGAGGAAGGCGACCGACACCAGGGGGGCCACCCAGCGCACCAGGGGGTCGCTCCACGCCAGATTCCCGAACAGGGCGAGGATGACAGCCACCAGCCAGACGCCCGCCGCGATCCCCTTCGTCCACGTGTAGAGGCTGACCCGCCAGTCCCAGGGCGCCGTGTGGGACACGTCGTAGGCCAGGAGGGCCGCAGCCGAGGAGTTGTGGTTGTGCGGGTGACCGGCGCCGACCTGGTCGTGACCGCCGGGCTGCTCGCTCCACATGTAGATGCCGCCGTCGGGCCGGCGGGCGGCGAGGGGGTCGAGGGTGGCCTGGTGGGCACCCCGGTAGAAAACCTTGGGGTGGGTCTCCTTCTCGGGCCGGCGCACGGCCACAGGAGAGCGGTTCACGATCTGCGAGACGGCCGAGGTGGGGTCGTTCACGTCCCCGACGAGGATGGCCTGGGTCGGGCAGACCGTGACGCACGCCGGCTCCAGGCCGATGTCGAGGCGGTGGGCGCAGAAGTTGCACTTCTCGGCGAAGTGGTCGTCGGGGTTGATGAAGATGGCGTCGTAGGGGCAGGCGGCCATGCACGCCTTGCAGCCGATGCAGGCCCGCTTGTCGAAGTCCACGATTCCGTCGGGCCTCTGGTGCATGGCCGAGGTGGGGCAGGCGGCCACGCAGGGGGCGTAATCGCACTGGTTGCAGCGGGTGACCTGGAACGACCGCCGGACCTGGGGAAAGGTCCCCACCTCGACGTACTTCACGTAGGTGCGGGTGACACTGAGCGGCACCGCGTTCTCTGACTTGCAGGCCGTCGTGCAGGCATGGCAGCCGATGCACGCGCTCTGGTCGAGAACCTTCACCCACCGGGCCAGGCCGGTGGCCGGCGGTCCGGATTCAGCGGCGCGGCAGGCGGGTTCAGCGGTGAGTGTCATTGCGCCCTCCAACACGAGGATGCGCCCCGATCGCCGCGTGCGCTACCGGCAAGTAGCTTAAGAGCTCATAAGTCCCAGTTATGGGCTAGCCTCCTTGCGTGAAGCTCCCGCCTGTCATCCCGGATCTCGTCAGCCTCGACCTGCTGCTGAGCGTCGCCGAGTACGGAAGCCTTGGGCAGGCCGCACGGCTTCACGAAATGAGCCAGCCTGCGGTCAGCATGCGCATGGCCCAGCTCGAGCGTCAGATGGGCTTGCAACTCCTCGAGCGCACCCCTTCCGGTACGAGCCTTACCCACGAAGGGGTGGTCGTAGCCGACTGGGCCCGTCGGGTTGTCGGGGTCACCGCGGAGATGATGGCCGCGGTCGCGTACCTGCGAGCCGGTTCGAAGACAGGCCTACGCGTCGCCTCGTCGGTCACCGTCGCCGACCACCTGCTCGCAGGCTGGCTCGTCGCCTTGCGCAGCGCCCGACCCAATATCGACATCTCGCTCGAGGTGCACAACACGGCCACCGTTCTGGAGATCATCGAGGAACGGAAGGCTGAGTTGGGTTTCATCGAGGGCGCAAACCCGCCTTCTGCCCTGCACTCTCGGGTGATGGCCAACGACCATCTGGCCGTCGTGGTAGGCCCGGGCCATCCCTGGGCCCGCCGGCGCCGGCCGGTGACTGGCGAGGAACTGGCGGCAACGCCTTTGATCGTCCGCGAGAAGGGTTCCGGCACAAGAGACGTACTCGAACGCGCCCTGGCCCCCTGGGGCGGGACCGCAGTGCCCCTGTTCGAGTTCGGTTCCAACACCGCGATCCTCGGGGCCGTGCGCCGAGACGAGGGCCCCGCTGTGATCAGCGCTCTCGCCATCGCCGATGACATCGCCGCCCGGCGCGTGATTGAAGTTCCTACCCTCGGGATCGACCTGTCCCGGAAGGTGCGCGCCGTTTGGCGGCGGGGTCACACCCTGAGCGAACCCGCCCAACGGCTGCTACGCGTCGTCCGGGTCTCCGTCGCCAAGGCGAGCTGACAGGAAGCGCTGCGAGCCGTTATCGGCCTTTGGTGCACGGCTTGCCATTGGGTCGGGTGCACGGCCTTGTCGTGGTCGTCGTGGACGGCCTTGTGGTGGTCGTCGTCGGCTTCGCAGTCGTGCTGGTGGTGGGTGGCGGCCGCGT
>JAICGL010000600.1 GCA_025923175.1 Acidimicrobiia bacterium | reverse complement strand
TGCCGAGGAACAGCAGGTAGCCGCCGTCACCTCGCCCGACGGGGAACGTGCTGGCGTCGACGCCATGGTGGATGACCCGGGCCACCGGCACGCCCGGTACGACCTGGGCCTGGGAAGCGGCCACGATGATCGCCGATCGGGACATGCGGCCGTAGAGGCGCGCCCCCTCGCCGTCGAGCGGGATGTGGGCGGTCGTCACCACCGGGCCAGGGGCGATGAGGGGCCCGGCGACCGTGTGGTCGTGCACGAGGTCGCAGTCGGAGAGCGCCTCGTAGGCCGCCAGCACGTGGAGCAACTCGGTCACCGTGGCGCCTGCCGGGTCGCCTTCCGCCGCCTCGTCGTACAGGTGCAGCTTGGGGACGGGGCACGCCGAGTCACCCACCGTGAACAGGCGGACGTCGTGCCCGGCCGCCTGGTATCCCACCGCCAGCGCGTCGACCACCGTCTCGACGCCGCCGTACCGGGGAGGCGGGACGGAGACCCAGGGTGGCGCCAGCACGCCGATGCGCATGCCTAAAGGGTACCTGCGCGGCCTGAGAGCGGGAGCAGGCCGTGACGGAAGGTGAGGCTCATCCGGGGCCCGGCCGATGCGACCTTGGGGACGCTGTGCTCCCACGCCCGCTGCGTGGTCCCGCCGGTCACGAGCAGTTCGCCCCGGCCCAGCAGCAGCCGCCGGGTGCCCAGCCCGGCCCCCTTGGTCTTGGGGCGGAGGAGGAACCGCCGGGGCTCCCCCACCGACACGATGGCCACCAACGGCTCGGCGATCTCGCGGGCGATCCGGTCACCGTGCCACGCCACGCTGTCGCGCCCGTCGCGGTAGAGGTTGAGCCCCATGGAGTCGAACTCGACCCCGTAGCGGTCGGACAGCGCCTGGCGCATCCGCTCCAGGATCACCGGCTCCAGGGGCTTGCCCGACTCCGCTCCCCACCACGACGTCAGCCGCGGTTCGAGCACCTCGTTGTCCCACATCTTCCTGGTGCGCTGGCCCCAGTCGGCCGTCGCCAGGAGATACTCGAACAGCGCGTCGGAGTCCGCCACCCAGCCGGGCACCCGCTCGATCCACGATCGCCGGTCAAGGCTGATCCGCTCCGCCCCGGCAAACGTCTCATCGATCGTCGGCTCGGGACCGGCGTCGAGAAGCGAGGGCTGCCAGGTCAAGTCGAGGCTCATGGCCCCACCGAGGGTATCCGGCGATCAGCGGCCCTCGAAACGAGGCGGGCGCCGTTCCCGGCGGGCGTTCTGGCCTTCGGAGACGTCGGCGCTGCGCCAGACGTCTTCGAAGAGGGAGTCGAGGGTGTGGTCCCGGATCTCGGGCTCCTGGAGGCGGTTCAGGACCTGCTTGGAATAGGCCAGCGTCAGCGGCGCCAGCCCGGCGACGCGGGCGGCCCGCTCGAGGGCGGCGTCGAGGTCGCCGGCGGCGTCGGCCAGCCCGCAGGACAGGGCCTCCTCGGCCGAGAGCGGCTCGCAGGCCAGGAGGATGCGCCGGGCGTTGCCGCCGCCGGCCAGCAGCGCCAGGCGCCGGATCGTCCAGGGGTCGACGGCCAGCCCGAGGGTGGCGGTCGGGATGGCGAACGTGGCGGCCGGCGCCACCGTTCGCAGGTCGGCGGCCAGGGCCAGCTGGGTGCCGGCGCCGATGGCCGGGCCGTTGACGGCGGCGATGATCGGCACCGGGCTGTTCGTGAAGCGGCGCAGCATCTCGTAGAGCGCCTTGCGGAACCCTTCGCCGTAGACCTCGCCGAAGTCGGCGCCGGCGCAGAAGCTCGACCCCTCCCCGGTCACCACGACGGCCCGGGCCCCGGCCGTCTGGACGTCGCCCAGGGCGTCGCGGAGCAGCTCGCAGTGCTCGGTGTCGAGGGCGTTGCGCTGCTCGTGCCGGTCGATGCGCAGAATCGCCACCCGGCCCCGCTCCTCAGTTCGAATCATGTCGGCAAGCTACCCTCCGGGTCCTCTATGTCCTCGATGGAACGCACCATCCCGAACCTGCTGGCCGGCGCCGTCGAAGCGGCGGCGGACAGACCCTGGCTCTCCCACGAGGACGCCACGTTCACCTACGAACAGGCCTGGACGCGCATCGGCACGGCCGCCGCCGGCCTGGTGGACCGCGGCGTCGGTCGCGGGGACCTCGTCCTGGTTCCGATGCGGAACACGGCCGAGCACCTGTTCACCTGGCTCGCCTTGATGCGAGTTGGAGCGATCCTCGTGGCGGCCAACCCGGCGGCGAGCGAGACCGAGGTGAACGGGCTTATCGACCAGACGAAGCCGAAGCTCGTGCTCGACGACACCGAAGTCGCTCGTCTGCTGCCCGACGCCGACCGCGACCCGCCCGACGTCAGGGGCCCGGAGCCCGACGATGCCGCCTTCCTCATCCCAACCTCCGGCACGACGGGGCGATCGAAGCTGGTCACCCAGACGCAACGCGCCTTTGTGATGGCCGCCGAGGGATTCCCCTGGTGGCTGGAACTGACGGCCGACGACCGGTTGATGACGTCGCTGCCCCTCTTCCACATCAACGCCCCGGCCTATTCCGTCCTCGGCTCGGTGGCCGCCCGGGCCGGCCTCGTGCTACTCCCCCGCTTCTCACCGAGCACATTCCTCGACTCCGCCCGCCGCTACGGCGCCACCGAGTTCAACGCCATCGGCGCCATGGTCGAGATGCTGATGCACCAACCCGAGCGGCCCGACGACGCCGACACACCCCTCCGCCTCTGCTACACCGGCCCGTCCCCCACCGAAGCCCGCCAGCTGGAGATCGAACGCCGCTTCGGCCTGCGCGTCATCTGCGGCTACGCCATGTCCGAGACGCCCTACGGCACTGTCTGGCCCCGGGGCACCCGGCCCTACGGCACTCTC
>JAICGL010000599.1 GCA_025923175.1 Acidimicrobiia bacterium | reverse complement strand
CTCCTCGCCGGCCGTCCCCGGCTCGCCTTCGTGCCCCTCCCCGCCGAGAGCGGGAGGCACGAGCCCGACGACGCCTTCGAGCTGCGCGCAGATGCCGGCGGAGGGCCGTTCTCACCGCCGGCCGACCTGATCGGACGGGAGCACGAGGTCGGCCGATTGCTGGAGCGGGTCGAGCAGACGGCGGCAGGCCAGGGCGGGCTGGCGATCCTGGCCGGTGAGCAGGGGATCGGAAAGACGCGCCTGCTCGACGATTTCGCGACGCGGGTCGAGCGCCTGGGCTGCTCGGTGCTGTGGGGACGGTGCCACGAAGGTGATTGGTCACCGCCGTACGGTCCGTTCATCGAGCTGCTGGAGGCCCAGGCGGCGCTGTGCGAGGTGACGGAACTGCGCCGCGACCTCGGCGACGCCGCCGGTGCCGTCGCTCAGCTGGTTCCGGCGCTGCGCCGTCTCCTCCCCGACGCTGCGTCGGCGCCGGTTCCACCCGAGGAGGAGCGGCACCGCATCCTCGACGGAGTCGGCCGGTTCCTCGTCGCCCGCTCCCGCCACGTCCCCGTCGTGTTGATACTCGACGACCTCCACTGGGCCGACCGCGCCACGGTGGCCCTCCTCCAGCATCTCGTGCGTCTGGTGGCGTCGGAGCGCCTCCTCGTGGTCGGCACCTACCGTGATGTCGATCTTGACCGCGCCCATCCCCTGACGGATGCGCTTGCCGCATGGCCCCGGCAAGGTAGCTACGACCACCTACGAGTCGAGGGCCTCGACGGCGAGGAGGTGGCCGCCTTCCTCGCGGAAGTCGGCGACCAGGAGATCGAATTGAAAGTCGGGGCCGCCTGGGCCCGGGAAACGGGCGGAAACCCGTTCTTCATCCTCGAAGTCCTCCGTCACCTCCACGAGGAGGGGAAGCTCTATCGGGGCGTCGACGGAGGGTGGACGACGGTCGCGCCACTGCGGGACCTGGCCTTGCCCGTTGCCGCCCGTGACGTCGCCCTGCGGCGTCTGTCCCGACTCTCCGAGGACGCCAACCGGCTGCTGACCGTGGCGGCCGCCTTCGAAGGTGCGTTCCGCTTCGAGATCGTCGCGGATCTGGCCGGGCTGTCCGAAGACGCCGGCCTCGACGCGCTCGACGAGGCGGTGGGAGCACGGATCCTGGAGCCGTCGGGCGACTCGGAGACCTACACCTTCACCCACGCCGTCATCCGCCACGCCCTGTACGACGGATTGGTGCCGTCACGGCGGTCGCGGCTCCACCGGCGGGTCGCCGAGGCTTTGGCCGGTCCCGATGCGGACCGGAGATCCGTGTCGGCCGCGGAGATCGCCGTTCACTACCACCGGAGCGTCGCCCTCCCCGGGGCCGAACGGGGCGTCGAGCCTGCCGTCGAGGCGGCAGACCAGGCCCAGGCGACCGGGGCCTACGACGAGGCGGCGACCTTCCTCAGGATGGCTCTCGACCTGCTGCCTCGCGATGACGACCGCCGGCCCCGGCTTCTCGGACGGTTGGGGATCGTTCTCTGCTGGGCGCTGGCCTTCGACGACGCCGTCCAAGTCGCCGAGGCCGCGGGCGACGCCATCGCCGCGGCGGAGACGGAGCAGGCGGCGGCCGAATTCCTGGCCAACGCCGCCTATGCGTGCACGTCGGCCGGCGGCATCGTTCCCTCCTGGCAGGTGGCCCGCCGGGGGCTCAGTTACGCCACCGCCCACGACGTCGCCTGGGCGCGGCTGACGTGCATCGACTACCAACGTCGGGAAGCCGAAGACCCCGATGGCCCGGGCATCCCGATTGGCAGTGCCGACCGGCTCGAGGCGGCCGCCATCCTGCGGGAAGCCCGCCTCGACCCGATCGGCCCCGCCCCCATGGAAGCCGCCTGCGACTCCCGCCAGGAAGCACTGGGGAGCGGGAACGCGGTCATCCACTTCTACTGGTGCGGCGAGTACGCCCGTGCCCTCCCTGTGCTCGAAGCCGAGGCGGAGCAGGCGATCGCCCGCGGCCAGCTCACCCGGGCGGGCCGCTGCAGCGCCTTCGTCGCCATGTGCCAGGCAGCGCTGGGGAATCTCGACGAGGCCAGGCAGGCGCTCGATCAGACGCAGGCCCTGGCCGCCCGCCTGGGGGTGTCGATCTTCCCGGCGCTGCAAGCGCGAGAGTGTCTCGCCATCGCCACCGATGAGGGGCTCGAGGACCTCGCCGGTGCCTTCGCGCCACTCACCGCCTCGGTGATTCCTTCCATCGCCTGGCTTTATGGCTGTCTCTACGCCTGGGCCGGCAGGATCGCCGCCCGCCTCGGGCGCTCCGAGGACGCGCTCCGCGCTCTCCACCTCCTGACTCCATGGCTCGAACGGGCGCCTGCCTGGACGATCGGCTTCCCGGTGATGGCCTCCCATGCCGCCGAGACGCTCTGGGTGCTCGAGCGGGTCGATCACCTGGAGGTGATCGAGCGTGCGCTCCGGGACAAGGTCATCGCTCCCGACTTCCGTTCCACCGGGGCCGACGGCCGGCTGGCCATGGCCCGCCTCTGCGGCCTTTCCGGACGCCATGACGAAGCAACGTCCTGGTTCACCGACGCCCGGCGAGTCCTCGCCGGCCAGGGTGCCCGACGTCCGATACTCCTTCCATGCGGAGCCCGCGATGTAGCCACGGATCACGCACTCTACCGGGAACACATCTGCACGCCATGCGAGCATTGCCCGGCCGCGCAGCAGGTCCCGGTGGGCGTCGAGCGCCGGCACCTCATGCACGATCTCGTCGACGTCGGCGGAAATCATGTGGTGTGGGACGTCGTTCTCGATCTGGCGGAGCCACCAGGCCGTCATTTGTGTGAGCACCGCACCCTTGTACGGCACCGTCTCATTCATGACGACGTCG
>JAICGL010000598.1 GCA_025923175.1 Acidimicrobiia bacterium | reverse complement strand
GGCCGCCCACACCGGTGCGCCGTGGGGGAGCAGCGGACGCGGCGTCCGCACGGTGATCGACACGCTGGGTGTGCTCATCTCCGGCTACCGGGACGCGGGCCCCGTCCCGCTGCTCCTGGCCCTCGGTCTCATCGTGTTGGCGGTCTTCGGGCGGGCCGTTGGTCGCCGCCGGGTCGAGATCGACCTCGTCGGGCGGGAGCCGGGGCGGACGCTGGCGGTCCTGACCTTCGGCGGCCTGCTCCTGGCGGTGGCGGTGTCCGACCTCACCGGGCAGGCCTACGTCCCCCGCTACGCCTCGATCGTCTTCCCGGGCGTGCTGCTCGTGGTCGCCGTCGGGGTGGCGTCGTTCGGCGATGCCCGGCTCCGGCTGGCGGCGCTGGTGGTGATGGCGGGCATCGGGGTCGCCGGCATCCACCCCGTCATGGCCTACGAGCGGACGCAGGCGGCCGACGTCGCCCGCCAGATCCGGGCGGAGGCCCAGCCCGGCGATGTCGTGGTCTACTGCCCCGACCAACTGGGGCCGTCGGTGAGCCGGCTGCTGCCCGACTCCCTGGGGCTCACGCAGATCACCTATCCGAAGGCCCACAGCCCGAAGCTGGTCGACTGGGTCGACTACCGGGCCACGATCCGCAAGACCGACGTGAGCCGCTTCGCCTCGTCGGCGCTCGAAAAGGCCGGGGCCAACGGCACCGTCTGGTACGTCTGGTCGATCGGCTACAAGTCGCTCGGCAAGCGTTGCGAGCAACTGCTCCACGGCATGGGCTCGTACCGGAAGTGGACCGACCAGGTCCGCATCGACTGGCACAGCCCCGAGCACCTCGGCCTGATCCGCTTCGCCCCCGCCAACCCCGACGCCGCGCCGTTCACGCACCGCTGCAACCGGGCGCCGGGGTGCTGATCGCTCGTCCCGCCTGACACCTGAGGGAGGGTCGAGGCCGCGCCGTCTCAGGCGGCCGAGAGGTGCTGGACGAGCCGCTGGATCGCCTTGAGGTAGCGGGCGTAGCGCGCCCGCAGGCGGTCGGAGGGCCAGCCGGCCGGGAGCAGCGCCTCGGGGAGCAGCGGATCGGTGCGAAGGTGGCGCAGCGTGGCGGCGGCCGCGGTGAAGACGGCGGCCGCCCACTCGGGCTGCGAGGCGACCAGGTCGCCGGGCGCCTCGGGGCCGGCTGCGAGCAGCGCCTCACCCCGGGCGGACCAGCCGCCCAGATCCCACAGCTCCCCGGCCAGGGCGGCGGGGTCGTCGTCCGGTTCGGCCTCCAGCCAGCGGACGGGCGCATCGGTGGGAAGGACCAGATTCCGGCCGAGGTTGTCGGGACGGAGCCAGACGCCTTCACGCCACTGGGCAAAGCGGGCATTGGCGAAGGCGCGGCGCAGTTCCACCCGCTCCGCGGCCGCCCGCCCCGAGCTCACGACAACGGCCATGTGCCAGTTCCCGGTCCAGGATTGCGCCGGCGGATCGAGGGCGTCGTCCTGCGCCCGCTGCCGGAAGAGCAGCCCTTCTCCGATCAGGCGGTAATGGCCGTCCTCGGCGGCCAGCTCGCCGGCCGACACCATCCGCGACAGCGCAACCCGGGTCGTGCCGCCCGTTATGCCGAACCGGCCGCACAGTTCCACGAGCGCCGCCGCCGACAGGCGGGGTGGGTGGGTGCCGAGAAGGACCGACGCCACCACAGAACGGGCCGACAGCGGCCGGAGCCCCAGGGCAGCGAGGGTCGCAGCGGCATCCCTCGGCGTATTACGCTCTTGCATCACTCGATTGATTTTCGTAATATACACGCATGGCCACAACCATGCTGCCCCCTTCCGACCTCCTCCCGGCGGTCCTCCCCACCGACCGCCTCGGGGCCAAGGGGGTAGCCCGGCCCGATCTGCGGGCCCGGTACCGGAAGATCCCCGACGCCCGTAACGCCGTCACCGTCGTCTCGGCCCTGCTCCAGACGGTCGGGGTGGTCATCGCCGCCGGGGTGGTCAACACGTGGTGGTCGTATCTGAGTGCCTTCCTCGTCATGGGTCGCGGGCACTGCCAACTCAACATCCTCGGGCACGAGTCCGCCCACCGGCTGCTGTTCTCCCGCAAGTGGTGGAATGACGAGGTCGGCCGCTGGCTGCTCGGCTACCCGGCCCTCCAGGGGACGCTGAGCTACCGCCGGGCCCATATGGCCCACCACCGCGACGAGATGGGCCCCGAGGAGCCAGACGCGGGTCTCTACGCCGGCTACCCGATCCCGCCCGATTCGCTGCGCCGCAAGCTCACCCGCGACCTCCTCTTCATCTCCGGGTGGAAGAACCTCCGGGCGCTGGCCTACGCCGCGGCGAGGTCCGAGCCGAGCCCGGGCCGCACCGAGGCCCGCCAGGTGATCGCCGTCCAGGTCGTGCTGTTCGCTGCGGCGCTGGCGTGGGGCCGGCCGCTGCTGTACCTGGTGTGCTGGCTGGCCCCCTGGATGAGTCTGTGGAAGGTCTCGAACCGCTTGCGGGCAATCGCCGAACACGGCGGGATGGCCCGCAGCGATGACCGTCGCCTCACGACGCATCACGTCCGCCAGACGCTCCTGGCCCGGTTCCTGATCGTGCCCTACAACACCGGCTGGCACCTGGCCCACCACGTCGACATCGCCGTCCCCTTCCGGAACCTGCCCGCCTTCCACGACGAGCTGGTCCGCTCCGGCTGGGTAGTGCCCGACTTGGAGTACCGGAGCTACTGGGCGCTGTGGCGCAGGCTCGCCTCCGGCGAACGTCGGGAGCGCTCCAGGGTGGAACGAGCCGCACCGGTCGGCTCCGGCAGCAGCTACATACCGTTTTGCTGGGCGGCTTTCGCCGCCCCCCGCCCGGCCTCCGCCGGGCTCCTCCGTAGCTGGGCGGCTTTCGCCG
>JAICGL010000597.1 GCA_025923175.1 Acidimicrobiia bacterium | reverse complement strand
AGCCCCTGATACGCGTTTCGGCGGCGCCGAAAACGCCCTCAACTGGGTGTTCATCCTCACGTTCAAGTAGAGGACGAATCTTGCCGGAGGGGCCGGGGCAGCGGCCGGGCTCAGCCTCTAGGTACAGGTCAGAGACCGTGCCGGGTGACCGATGTTACGTTCGCCCTTCCGGCATCTTGCTGGGGGATCTGGGGTCCTTGCGGTGGCGAACGGCAAGCTGAGCAGAGCGCATAGGGGGCTGGCTTTGGCGTCGGCCTTCGTTGTGCTGCTCTCCAGCGGTGTGGCCATCTCCAGGATCTCGGATGGGGACGAGGAGAGCCCTGTCGCCACCGGGCCCTCGTCGACCTCGAGCACGTTGCCTGGGCTGGGGCAGCCAGGGCCTGCGACCAGCAGCGGACCGGCCAGTGGAGCGGACACCGAAGGCGTTCCGGAGCAACCGGCGGCGGCGTCTGGCGAGGCCGGCTCCGGGGAGTCGGCGGTGGTCAAGGGCGTCAACCGTTCCGGCCGCAAGGCGGCGGGCGACGCCTCCACCTCCGACTCCTCGGCCGCTGCGGCCGGCGCGTCCACAGGGTCCGGCTCGGGCTCGACAGAGGGCTCAGATGCTCGGAGCGGCCCATCGCAGGGCGGCGGGCAGGAATCGCCGCCGGCGCCCAGCCAGATACCGCCGGAGCAGGCGCCGCTCGCCACCGCCCACGTGTCGGCGGGCGAGGGTGCGCAGGGGGCTGTGGTGGGGGCCGACCTCGGCAACGACAAACCGGCGGAGGCCGACGTGACCGTCGGGACGAACCAGCTCGTCGGCGACCACCCACCCTCGGACGGGACCGGCGTCGATCTCGGCGGGCGGCTCCTCAGCTCGCCGTCTCCGGTCCCCGCCCTGCAATAGGCCGGCCCTCCGGATAACTCCGGCGTCCACCACCGCCGGACCAGGTTGGGGCCGGGCATCGGCGACGGCGCCGCCTGGTTCCCGCACTGCTCCTGATCTCGACGTTCAGGCTCAAGTTCAAGTCGAACATGAGAGATCGAGGTCCGGTCCGGACCGCCGATCGGTCAGGGGATAAAGCTGTGGACGGCCGGTACGCTCCGGGGATGGCGCCGGAGAGGCGAGCGAGCGCGACGGCCACGGTGCTCCTCACCGATCTCGTGGCGTCGACCGAGCTCATGACCCGGCTGGGGGACGCCGCCTTCGACGAACTGCGGCGGGCCCATTTCGCCGGGCTGCGGGAGGTCTTCAGCGCCTATGCCGGTGAGGAGATCAAGAACACCGGCGACGGGCTGCTGGTCACCTTCGGGTCCGCCGCCGACGCCCTCGCCGCCGCGGTCGCCGCCCAGCAGGCGACGGTGCGGCCCGACCCGGCCGTGCCGGTGCCACTCGAGCTGCGGGTCGGCCTGGCCCTCGGTGAGGTCGCCTTCGACGCCGGAGACGTGTTCGGCACCCCGGTGGTGGAGGCGGCCCGGCTCGTGGCCCGGGCGGAGCCGGGGCAGATCCTGACCACCGCCGTGGTCCGGATCGTGGCCGGGTCCCGGGCCGGGGTGACGTTCACCGATCTCGGATCCGTTGAGCTGAAAGGCCTTCCGGAGCCGGTGCCGATCTGCTCGGTGGCGTGGACCCGCCCCGAGGCAGAGGTGTTGCCGTTGCCGCCGCTGCTCAGTGGCGCAGGACGGATATTCGTTGGGCGCAACGACCTTCTGGCTCAGCTCGTGCGGCTCCGCAAGGAGACGGTCGTCGGCGGCTGCCGGGCGGCGTTGCTCGGTGGAGAGCCGGGCATCGGCAAGACCCGTCTGGCCACTGCATTGGCGGAGGCCGGACACGCCGACGGCGCCATCGTGCTTGCGGGTCGTTGCGACGAGGACCTCGGCGTGCCGTTCCAGCCATTCGTGGAAGCGCTGCAGCACTACGCCACCCACGTTGCATCCCCTCGTTTGGGCAGGTTCGGCGGCGAGCTTTCCCGGCTGGTGCCCGAGATCTCCGAGATGATCCCGGGACTGGCGCCGCCGATGCGATCAGATCCGGAAACCGAGCGCTACCGGCTCTTCGACGCGGTCGCGGCGTGGCTTTCTGAGGTGTCGATCGAGGCGCCTGTCCTGCTCGTGATCGACGATCTTCAGTGGGCGGCCAAGCCGACGCTCCTGCTGCTGCGCCACGTGCTGCGGTCGGCGGAGCCACTCCGCCTTCTCGTGGCCGCCACCTATCGTGACACCGAACTGGGACAGGTGAATCCCCTCACCGAGTTCATGGCCGATCTGCGTCGCCTCGACGGAGTGGAACGCTTCTCGTTGACCGGTCTCGATCAGGCGGGCGTATCGGCCTTCATCGACGCGGCGGCGGGGCATAGCCTCTCGGACGCCAATGCGGCCCTGTCGGCCGCCGTGTGGGCAGAAACCGAAGGTCACCCGTTCTTCGTCGCGGAGGTGTTGCGCCACTTGACGGAGACCGGCCGTGTGGAACAGCAGGACGGCCGATGGATTGTCACCGCGTCGGTCGACGAGCTGGGGATCCCTGACGGTGTACGGGAAGTGGTCGGTCAGCGACTGACCCGCCTGTCAGCCGAGGCCAACCGGGCGCTCACGATCGGAGCAGTGACCGGACTGGAGTTCGAGCCGGCCGTCGTGCGGATCGCCGCCGAACTCGCCGAGGACGACCTCATCACCGCGCTGGAGCAGGGCGTCGCCGCCCGGCTCCTGTCGGAGGTGCGGGGTGGCGGGCCCCGCTACCGGTTCGCCCATGCGCTGGTCCGGGCCACTTTGTACGACGGGCTTTCCGGGCCGCGACAGGTCGCAGTCCACCGGCGGGTGGCCGACGCCATCGAAACGGTGCACGGCGGGAACCTCGACGACTACCTGCCGGCGCTGGCACACCACTGCGCCCGGGCAGCGGT
>JAICGL010000596.1 GCA_025923175.1 Acidimicrobiia bacterium | reverse complement strand
TGTCGTCTTCGTCGAGGTACTTGAGGAGGTTGATCGACGCCAGGTTGCACGCGCTGTTGTCGAGGTGCATGTACTCCGAGCACGGGTTGCTGGCGTTGATGCGCCCGGTGGTGTGGGCGGTGTGCCAGCGGTTGATCGTCGTGTCGTACTGCATGCCGGGGTCGGCGCACTCCCAGGCCGCTTCGGAGATCTCCCGCAGGATCTTGCGGGCCCGCACGGTCTTGATCGGCGTGCCGTCGGTCACGGCCTTGAGTGCCCAGTCACGGTCGTTGACGACCGCTTCCATGAACTCGTCGGTGACCCGCACCGAGTTGTTGGCGTTCTGGTACTGGATCGAGTGCGAGTCGGCGCCGTCGAGGTCCATGTCGAACCCCGCCGCCTCCAGTGCCCGGGCCTTGCGCTCCTCGACCGCCTTGCACCAGATGAACTGCTCGACGTCGGGGTGGTCGACGTTGAGGATGACCATCTTGGCCGCCCGGCGGGTCTTCCCACCGGAGTTGTGGGTCACGGCGTTGTGGACGAGGTACTCGTGCACGCCGTCGACGGTGAGGTCGTAGGTGACGTCTTCGTCCTCGGCCTCGACCGACACCGGCACGTAGATCTCGTCGCCGTGGGCGAAGCGGGCCAGCGCCCCGTCGAGCTCGGCCGGGAAGGCCTCCTGCACCGTCGCCGCCCGGGCCAGGCTCATGCCGTAGGGGTTGGCGTCGTGGCGGTAGGCGCAGATCGCCGCCCGCAGCGCCGGCCGGCCGAACCCGATGCGCTCCAGCTCGTTGTCGACGTGGGGGAAGAACCAGTTGGCCTCGAAGCCGGACGGGCGCCGCAGCGCGGCCTCCAGCAGCCGGGCCTTGCCCTCGGACACGAAGCCGACGAACTTGGCGAAGCGGCGCACGCCCTCTTCGCCGATGATCCGGACCCGGTACAGACCGTCGGGACCGCTCGTGGGGGCGGCCCCGGCATTGTCATCCGTGTGGATGGCCGGGTCGGAAGTCATCCCGCCCTTGCCCTTCTTGTGCGTGGGCGGGACGGCCTGGGTGACCTTGGACGGGATACCGATCGAGAGCAGCAGCCGGTGCGCCTCGAGCGCCAGGGTGCGGCGCTTGGACCACAGCGTCGGGATGCCGTGCTGCACGTGCCCGTCCGACTCGAACAGACCGGCCAGGAAGGCGGCCCGCACCGCGGCCGGAGACGACCGAACGAGGCGGGGGATCGTCTGGGATCCGTTGCGCCACAGGCCGTTCACCTGCAGGAAGCGGGCGACCCGCGGCGGACAGACCGTGGCCGGCGGGGCGTCGCCGCCCCGCACGGTGCGGGTGTTGACGTCCTGCCCGAGCATGCTCTGGGTGAAGTTGCGGTACCGCTCGACGAGCCCCTTGTCCTCGCCGTCGAGGTGGACGTTGAGCGCTCCGCTCCCGTTGAGCGGCTTGAGGCGGCCCTCGCCGTGGGCCCAGCCGAGCCACACGGCGAACGCCTCGTCGAGCACCACCGGCAGCGGCGACTCGCCGACTCCGGTGGGCTCCTCGGCCTCGAGCCGCTGCAGGACCCCGTAGTCGGTGTGGGCCAGGTCGACCATCACGTAGTCGTCGGGCCGGAGCCGGCCGGCCTCCCGCCACACCTCGCCCTCGGCGCCCCGTACCCGGAACTTGTGCTCCGGCGTGCACAGGATCTCGTCGCCGAGACCCGTCCGCACCTTGACCAGCGGCCGGATCCCGTTGTCGTGCACCTCCAGCACCGTCTTCATGCCGTGCCGGGTCAGCACCTTCCAACCGGGAGCGATCGCCCGGATCGGAACGACGCCGTGGTCGGTCACGAGGTCGGTGTCGGCGTGGAGGCACTTGATGGTGCCGGCGGAGGCGTCGGCGCCCCGCATGAAGCTGACCGGCCCGCTGGCGGTACCGCCGCCGGCCAGCGCCTCGAGCGACGACCGGATGTTGGAGAGGTTGATCCCCGACCCCGACCCGCCCTTGAAGATCGTGCCCTCCTCCACGTACCAGTTGAGGATGGCCGACATGGTGTCCTCGACGGCGAGGATGAAGCAGGCCGACGCCTGGGCCGGCACGCCCTTGACGCCGATGTTGAACCACACCGGCGAGTTGAACGCCGCCCGCTGGTGGAGCAGGAGGAATTTCAGCTCGTCGCGGAAGGCGTCGGCTTCGGCCTCGTCGGTGAAGTAGCCGTCCCGCACGCCCCAGTCGGAGATCGTGTCGGCCACCCGGTCGATGACCTGGCGGAGCGACGACTCCCGCTCGGGCGTGCCCAGCTGACCCCGGAAGTACTTCTGCGCCACGATGTTGGTGGCGTTCTGCGACCACGTGACCGGGAACTCCACCCCGGGCTGGAAGAAGGCGTCGCCGCCGGACTTGTAGTTCGGGATCCGGGCATCGCGGGTCTCCCACTCCACCGTGTCGTAGGGGTGCTCCCCTGTTCGGGTGAAGTGCCGACGAATCCCGATTCCCACCTGGTCCGGCGCCATCGCCATAACCGCTTCCTCCTCGAGAAATGCTGACCCTGGGGTGTGCTCCGAAACCCCGCACTTACCGGCCCTACCACAACATATAGTGGTTCGTTGGGGGGCGGACCACGAGATCGGGTGTAATTACAGCATCAGAACTACATGGGCGTCAACTGAACCCCTGCTGTGAAACGGCAGGTCAGAAGGCGTTCGCGATTGTTTGCAAAAGTGCACGGGTGCACAAAGTCGACGACCGCTGTCAGGGCGTTGGAGCGGGCCCCTTGGGAGTCGTCGTCTTCTGCAACATGCCGACTTCCCGCTCGAAGTCGGTGAGGTCTTCGAAGCCCTTGTAGACCGAGGCGAACCGCAGGTAGGGGACCGGGTCGAGGGCACGGAGCCCGTCGAGGACGGCCTTCCCGACGACCTC
>JAICGL010000595.1 GCA_025923175.1 Acidimicrobiia bacterium | reverse complement strand
GACGGGTCGTTGCCGGTGCCGACGTAGCCGGTGGTGAACCAGCGCTGCCGCTGCTCGGCGGAGCCGTGTGTCCAAGACTCGGGATCGACGCGACCCTGGAGGTGTTCCTGGATCCGGTCGTCGCCGACGGCGGCCGCGGCGTCGAGGCCGTCCCGGATGTCGGCCTCGGTGAGCTCTTCGACGAATCCGGTCGCCACCGCCCCCCGGGCCCACATCCCGGCCAGGCAATCGGCCATGAGCTCGACGCGCACCGCGCCGCTCTGCGGCCCGGTGTCGCCGGAGCGGGCCCGACCCAGCACCCCGAGCTGGTTCTCGACGTGGTGGCCGTATTCGTGGGCGATCACGTAGGCCTCGGCGAACGACCCTCCGCTGGCGCCGAACCGGCCGCGGAGATCGTCGTAGAAGGCCAGATCGATGTAGATGCGTTCGTCAATCGGGCAGTAGAACGGCCCCACCGCCGACGAAGCCGATCCACACCCGGTCGCCGTGCCGCCACTGAAGAACACCGTGGTCGCCGGCCGGTACCCCGGGTAGTTCGCCTTCCAGTGCGCTTGGACACTGTTGATGACCGCCACGATCCGGCAATCCTGCCGTTGGTTGGCGTCATCGCCCGTCCGGCACTCGGACGACAGGTCGGTGCCCTCCTGGCCGAACTGCAACTCGGACGGCAGCCCGCCACCCTCGCCCCCGCCGCCGCCTCCCAGCAGCGAGATGACCAGCACGATCAATCCGACGATCCCGCCCCCGCCGACGGCGATCGGCCCGGCGCCCATGCCCCGCCGATCCGACACCTCCGACGCATCGAGCTGTGCCCCTCTCCGGAACCGCATGGCGACGATCTACCCAGGCCGTGGCCCGTTCAGCCCACCCGGTGCCGGGACGCCCGGTGAGACCCTCGCGAACGGCGTCCACTGCCCTGATCGAGCGCGAGGCGAATCGGGCCCCGGGCGGCCCCCGGTTCTTCGAGATCGGCGCCGCGCTGGCGAACGACGATCTCCCCTTCGCTGCTCATGTCAATCGCGACCTTCCGAACGCTGGGCAGGACAGATCGCCATGAGGGGCCGCCGACCACCCGGGCGGCATCCGAGGGGCAGATCGTGGAGGGGTCCCGGTGTCGCAGCAACGTCCGGATAGTCGCCCGGATCCGTGCGGCGCGATCGGACGGCGACGGCTCCTCCCACCAGGGAGCCCCGCGCTCGCCCAGGGCCACCTTGGCGTCCTGCACCCGTCGACGGGCCGCCGCCAGCGCGTCGGCATCTCCAGCGCGCTGTGCCGCGCCGACGGCACGACGGGCGGTCATCAGTTCGGACACCAGCTCCGTGCGATGAGAGTCGGGGATCGCCGGGTCGGACCGGCGCCACCGGCGGTTCCCGACGACGAAGTAGCGCTCGTCCTCCCCCGTCATGTTGTCAGGCGGCGGAGTGACGCTCGTCGGCGTACTCGTCGGAGCCGAGGATCCAGAGGAACGACTGGATGTCGATCTGGTCTCTGGGGCCGAGGTCGGCGAGGTCGGCGCGTACCGTGCGGGCGAGTTCGAGAATGCCGGCGTACGTGGCCCAGCCCGGGACCGGCCGGTAGCGGAGGTCGAAGGCGTAGGCGTCGGCCGCTCGTTTGATGGTCAGCGGTTTGACGAACAGGTGCACCTTCGGCCGGGCGATCGAGCCGAACACGGTGACCACCGGCCAGGTGGCAACTCTGGTCTGGCGCCGCGGCAGGCCGCGAACGACACCGGCCCAGCGTTCGAACCGGGCGGCCTCGTTTCCAGGACCGTAGAGCCAGTCGTACAGGCCGCAGGCGAAGCGTTCGGCCCCCTCGTCGGACCGGACGATCGCGTCGCGCAGCGCCATCTTCTCGAACGAGAACAGCAACGATCGGCTGGACTCGATCCGGGCGGCGGCGGTCGCCACGTCCCGGAACCGGCCGGCGTCGAGCATGGCCGACAGGTTGGCCTTCCCGCCGATCTCCTCCCGCCACAGGCGATGAGCTTCCAGCTTGTAGTCGCGTTCCCAGGCCAGATAGCGCTCGTCGGAGAACCCGCCGGGGAACATCCGCAGAAACAACCGTCGTGCCGCCGCTCGCCGGCGACTCACCTCGCGATCCACAGCCACCACGTACCCGACAGGCGGGGGCGACATGCCGAAGGCCGAAGGATCGGCCTAGGACGGCTGAAGAATCCTTCATCACGGCTTCAGGACGTCCTCATCGCCAGAGGAATACATCGCATGTGGGATAAGCCCTCAAGGAGGATTCCGAAGACATGGCGATCTCGATGCGTCCCCAGCAAGTTCGGCGATATGGCGACATCGCCCGGCTGCTGACCAAGCACGGCCGGGGCGCGTCGGCCGGCTATGTGCGCGACCGGTGGAACGACGAGCCGCTCGATCTGATGACTCCCGAGGCCGAGGAGCAGATGGCGGCCGACGCCCGGGAGCTGGCCACCGATCTGGAGCGGCTGGGGCCCACGTTCGTCAAGCTGGGCCAGCTGCTCTCGACCCGGGCGGACCTCTTGCCGGCCCCGTACATCGAGGCGCTGTCCCGCCTTCAGGAGCGCTGCGACCAAGTCCCGTTCGAAGCGGTTGCCACCGTGGTGCAGGAAGAGTTCGGTCTGCCGATCGACCGGGCGTTCGCCGTCTTCGATCCAGTGCCTCTCGCGGCGGCGTCGCTCGGCCAGGTCCACCGGGCGCGGCTTCACGACGGCCGGGACGTTGCCGTCAAGGTCCAACGACCCGACGTCGTCTCCGGTATCGCCGAGGACCTCGAGACCATCGCCGAGATCGCCGGCCTCGCAGACCGCCATACGGAAACCGGGAAGCGGCTGGGCTTCTGCGCCATGGTCGACGAGTTCCGCCGCAGCATGCTGGCCGAACTCGACTACCG
>JAICGL010000594.1 GCA_025923175.1 Acidimicrobiia bacterium | reverse complement strand
TGATCGAGACTAACTTCCGCGAGGAGACCGAGACCGACCTCTTCGGCGAGCAGACCGTGCTCTGCGGCGGCATCGTGGAGCTGATCAAGGCGGGCTACGAGACGCTCACCGAGGCCGGCTACGCTCCCGAGATGGCGTACTTCGAGTGCCTGCACGAGACCAAGCTGATCGTCGACCTCATCTACGAAGGCGGCATCTCCAACATGCGGTTCTCGATCTCCGACACCGCCGAGTACGGCGACATGACCCGGGGCCCCCGGATCGTCACCGACCAGACCCGGGCGGAGATGAAGAAGATCCTGGCGGAGATCCAGAGCGGTGCGTTCGCCAAGGAGTGGATCGCCGAGAACCAGAACGGCCGGCCGAAGTTCAACGAGCTGCGCCAGACCTCCCGGCAGCACCCGATCGAAGAGGTCGGCTCCCAGCTCCGCTCGATGATGCCCTGGATCGGCGCCGGCAAAGCGAAGCCTCAAGACGTTTCCGGCGGCTAAGCGCTCCGGCCGGAAAATCCAGGGAATTTAGGGGGAGATTTGGGGGGTTCCGGCGAAATTCTTCCCTGATGTCTTCTTCGCGCAGTTCGTCCCAGCTGCCGAGAATGCCTGGTTCGTCCCGCGGGCGTCGCGGGGCGGTGGCGCTGCTGTGTGCCATGTTGCTTATCGTCGGCGCGCCGACCGCTGCTCAAGCAGCCGGCGCGGGGTACTCCCCCGGGCCCGGGCCGAACAAGCCGGGCAATACGAAGCCGCCGAAGATCCCGTTCCCGAAGCCTCCCGCCATCCCGATCGGCTCGGTCGAGGCCCGGTACGAGACCGATCCGGTGGCGGGCGAGAAGGACGCTGCCGACGACATGGCGATCTGGATCAACCCGTGGGACCGGGCCCAGTCGCTGGTGATCGGCACCGACAAGGCCGCCGATGCTCTCGAGGTCTATGACCTCACCGGGAAGCGGCTCCAGCGGATCCCCGACAAGAACGGCAGCGTCAACAACGTCGATCTGCGCTACGGGTTTCCGCTGGGCGGGCAGTACGTCGACATCGTGGTGAGCGGCGGCAGTGACGTCGCCGTCTACAAGATCGACCCCTTCACCCGCCAGCTCGTCGACATCACCGCCGGCACGATCAACGCCGTCCACCAGGCCGAGGGCGTGTGCCTCTACCGCAGCCCGTACACCGAAGCCTTCTACGTCTTCACCCAGGCCTACAACGGCAACGTCGAGCAGCTCCAGCTTTTTGACAACGGTGCGGGCCTGGTCGACGCCCGTTCGGTGCGTGGACCGTGGGACGTCCACCCTGAGCCGGTCAAGGTCGAGGACGGCGAGATCGAGGCCTGCACGGTCGATGACGTCACGGGCGACTACTACGTCGTCGAGCAGGACGTCGGCGTGTGGCGCTACAACGCCGAGCCGGACGCTTCGCCCCTGCATCGGACGCTGGTCCTCTCGACCTATCTCGTCAACGGCGGCGCTCTCGTGCCCGACATCGAGGGCGTCGTCGTCATCCACGACGACTACGGCAGCTACATGCTCGCCTCGTCGCAGGGTGAGAGCGCCTTCGGCGTCTACCGCCTCGACCTGCTCACGGCACCGTACGAGCTGCTGAGCAAGTTCCGGGTCAGCACCAGTTCCCGCGCCGACAGCTGCAGCATCACCGACGGCATCGACGCCACCTCCCTGTGGCTCGGCCCCGAGTTCCCCCACGGCATGTTCGTCTGCCAGGACAACACGAACTCCGACCCCGGCACCAAGGGGAATCAGAACTTCAAGTTCGTGCCGCTGGACGCAATCATCCCGGGCATCAACCCCTACATGGCGTAAGCGGCAGCCGTCACGGAGTGAGGGCGGCGCCGTCGTCGAATTGCTGGCGGTGGCTGTAGTCGGCTTCGCCGCCCCACACGATGAACTCCCGCCCGGTCCAGACCGCCGTGGCCCGTGCCCGGGGGGCGAGGGGGGAGGGCGGGAGCGCATCCCAGCGGTCGGTGGGCGCGTCGTAGGCGGCTCCCGCCGCCGTCACCGTGGCCGGCGGCGCATCGGCGGGGCTGTCGGCGGTGCCGCCGCCCCAGAACATTATCCGGCTGCCCGTCCACGCCTGCGCCTTCCCTTCGAGGAAAGGATCGGCGAACTGGCCGGGGGCGACGGAGGACCACCGGTTGCCGGCGGCGTCCCAGGCGAGACCCTGCCCGGCGAAGAGGACCTTGCTGCCGGTGTCGACCCCGACGCACTCCGACGCGTCGACGCACCACGTCTGCTTCGGAGGTGCCGGCGCAGCGGCGGCCGGCGACCAGCGGTTGGAACCAGCGTCGTAGAGCGCGCTGTCGGCGGCGGGAACCCGCTTCCCGTCCCGTAGTTCGCCGGGCCCCCAGGACACGAGTGCGGCGTCCCCCCGGGGACCGGCCAGCGGCGCGATCCGCCCGGCCAGCGGCGCCGACGGCAGCTTGACCCACTTGTTGTCTGCCGGGTCGTAGGCGGCGCCATCGGCCAGCGGCGGGGGATCCTTCCCGGCGGCCGCCGAGGCGCCGCCCCACACGACGAGACGCTTCCCCGTCCAGACCGCCCGGGCGCCGAACCGCTCGGCCAGCGGCCACCTGGCCATCGGCTTCCAGGTGTTCCTGATCGGGTCGTAGAGGGCTCCGTCGGACCACTCGTCGCCGAATCCGCTGAGAGAGTCCCGTCGTTGGCCGCCCCAGATCAGCACCTCGGAACCGGTCCAGGCGATGAAGGCGTCGGACCGGCCGGCGAGCGGTGAGCCCGCGATCTTGCGCCACCGGTCGCCGGCCGGGTCGTAGGCGGCGCCGTCGTCGAGCCAGATCGAGGCGTTGCCCGCGCGCCAGGCGCCGCCCCACACGATCATCTCCCGGCCCGTCCACACGGCGCTGGCGCTGTGGCGGC
>JAICGL010000593.1 GCA_025923175.1 Acidimicrobiia bacterium | reverse complement strand
CGAACGGTGCCCGGTTGGTCTCGGCGACCGCCGCCATGCAGAACAGCAAGAACGACACGAAGGCCGGGAGGATGAACCAGTCGAGTGGGTTGGAGCCCGGGTAGCCCTGGAGGGTGACGATGGACCGGGTGGACAGCGTCCCGGCCTGCAGGACGGCGCCGATGATGGCGATGCCCAGGACGGCCTCGTAGCTGACCATCTGGGCCGAGGCCCGGACGGAGCCGAGCAGCGGGTACTTCGATCCTGACGACCAGCCGGCCAGGAGGACGCCGTACACGCCGAGGCCCGACATGGCCAGGACGAACAGCACGCCGATCGGCGGGTCGGCCAGCTGGAGGAACGTCTTCTTGCCGGCGATCTCGAAGGCACCCGACAGCGGTACGACCGAGAAGGCCAGGAAGGCCGGGAGGACCGACAGGTAGGGCGCGAGCCGGAAGACCGGCCGGTCGGCGAGTTCGGGGATCGACTGCTCCTTGAAGAACAGCTTGATGCCGTCGGCCAGCGACTGGAGCAGGCCGAAGGGGCCGGCCCGGTTGGGGCCGATCCGATTCTGCATGTCGGCGACGACCTTGCGTTCCAGCCAGATGGTGATCAGCACGGTGACGAGCAGCAGCGCGAAGACGAACAGCGTCTTGGCGATCACGATCAGCACGACCGTGAGGTCGACCCCGTCGACAAAGAGCGGGTCACCCACCGACGCCGACCTCCACGTTCACGAACGTCGCCTCGGCGGCGTCGATGAGATCGGCGGCCTCGCCGGCCGGCATCCACACGGTTCCGGGTGGAACGCCCTTGTCGGCGCTGGCCGTGAGCGTGATGACCCCGCGGGGCGACGTCACCTGCACCGGCGCCCCTGAGGTCGTCCCGAGCCGGCTGAGCTCGTCGGGGTGCATCCGCACGACGGCCGGTGCCGCCAGGCCTGCGACGGCTTCCGAATGTGTCACCGCCACGCCAGGGCTGTAGAGCCTGCGGCTCGCCCACAGGCGAAGACCCGAACCGGCACCGCCGTTTCCTGCAGCCGGAGCAGCGCCCTCCCATCGGTGGACGGGCGGTGGCGTGAGCCCCTCGCCGGGGTGGGCCCCGGTCCGGGACGGCGGCGCCAGGGTCGTCGTGTCGCCGTGGGCCGGCGTGGTGGTGCCGTAGGCGGACGCCGAGCCGCGCGCGACGACCAGGCTCTCGATCGGGCCGCCGATGACGCCGGGGTCACTGTCGGCCGCCGGGCTGATCCGGTGCGACGGCCCGCCGAGGACGAGCTCTTCCACCTCACCCAGGGGGATGACCGCCCCGTCGGCCGCGCCGCGCAGCAGCGCGGCGTCGGCCCCGAGATGGGCCGGGGCCAGCCGGGCGATCTCGTCGGTGACCTCGTCGACCGCTTCAAGGTCGAAGTCGACGCCGAGCCGCAGGGCCAGTTCGCCGGCGATCCGCCAGTCCTCCATGGCGGTGCCGGGGGGCGTCACCTTGCGGGCCAGCCGGAGGAGGCGGCCTTCGATGTTCGTCGTCGTTCCCCGCTTCTCGCCCGCCAGCGCCACCGGGAGGAAGACATGGGCGAGGTCGGTGCTCGGCGTCGGGAAGGCATCGACGGCAACCAGGAACGGCACACTGGTGAGCGCCCGGCGGGCCAGCTCGCGATCGGGGAAGTCGGACAGCGGATCGGCGCCGACCAGGACCAGTGCCTCGATCCGGCCTTCGGCCGCAGCGGTCAGGATCCCGGCCGTGTCGAGCCCCTGCTCGGCGGGCACGCCACCCCATGCAGCCTCGAACCAGCCCCGCCCGGCGTCGAGCGTGACCCGCCCCGGCAGGAATCCGGGCGCCAGACCGAGGTCGAGAGCACCGTGCACATTGCTGCGCCGCAGGGCCGAGAGGAACCGGACCCCGGGCACTTCACGGAGCAGCGTTGCGGCCGCGGCGACGGTGGCGTCGGCGGGTTCGGCCAGTGACGGCCGCCCGAGGATGACGACAACCGGCCGATCGTCGCCTTCCTGAAGCTTGAGGAAGGGCAGAGCAGCGTCGACGTCGGTCACGACCGTGGTGGCGTAACGGGTCATGCCCGTCGCCACCGGCGAGATCTCGACGAGGGGGACCTTCAGGTCGACGGCGGCCCGCTTGATCCGCAGGTAGGTGACGGCCAGTTCTTCCTTGAGGTCGGGAGCGAGCAGGACGATGGCCCGGGCGGTGTCGCAATCGGACAGGCACGCCCTCGGCATGCCCGCCACGACATCGGCCGGAAGGCCGTCGCCAACCTGGCAGTCGACATGGTCCGTCTTCAGCACGCCCTTGGCGAAACGGGCCCAGGCGTAGGCGTCTTCGTTGGTCCCCCGGGCGCCGCCGATCACGGCGACCGACGTTGGGCCGCCCCGCTCGAGAGCGCCGGCCAGGCCGGACGCAGCGGCGTCGAGCGCCTCGGGCCAGGGACCCTGGATACGCTGCCCATCGATTCCACGTACCTGCGGCTCGACGATGCGGTCCGGGTGGTGCACGTAGTCGAAGGCGAAGCGACCCTTGTCGCACAGCCAGCCGTGATTGAGGGGTTCGGAGTCGACACCGAGCGTCCGCACCAGCCGGTCGCCGGAGGACTGCAACGCGACGCGGCAGTTCAGCGAGCACAGCTGGCACGACGTCTCGACCGACGACAGGTCCCACGGCCTGGCCCGGAACCGGTACGGCGCCGCCAGCAGCGCACCCACCGGGCAGATCTGAACGGTGTTCCCCGAGAAGTAGGAGATGAACGGCTGGTTGGGGAACGTCAGCACCTGCATCTCGGCGCCCCGCTCGACGAACTGGATGAGCGGGTCGCCCGCCACCTCATCGGCGAAGCGGGTGCAGCGGGCGCACAGGATGCAGCGTTCCCGGTCGAGCAGCACGAGATCGGAGATCGGGATGGG
>JAICGL010000592.1 GCA_025923175.1 Acidimicrobiia bacterium | reverse complement strand
GCACCGGATGCGCCGGCTGCGTAGTGGCCTGCCCCCATGACGTGCTCGGGTACAAGGATACGGAGGACGTCTACAAGCCGTTCCACCTCGAGGAGGAGGACGGTCCCGGCGGTTGCGGGCACGGCGATCGGGGCTGCACGTCCTGCACCCGGGCCTGCCCCCGGTTCCGGACCTGGGAGCCGGAGATCGACCAGTTCCTGTTCGGCCGCGCCCGCTCGGCCATCGAGGTCGAGGGCGTCACCAAGGACGTGATCCTCACCCGGGCGGCCGACGACAAGGTCCACGAGCTCGGCCAGGACGGCGGGCTGGTCTCGGCCATCCTCATCTGGGCGCTCGAGCACGGCTACATCGACTCCGCTCTCGTCTCCTACCTGGAGGGCGACGGGTCGAGCTGGAAGGCGATCCCCGGTGTGGCCCGGACGAAGGAGCAGATCCTCGAGGCCGCCGGCAGCCGCTACACGTACTGCGCCAACACCATGGCCTACGCCGAGGCCATCGAGGGTGGGGCGGAAAAGATCGCCCTCGTCGGGATGAGCTGCCAGTCGTCGGTGCCGCCGGTCATGACCGCCCGCAAGGCCGGCAAGGTGGCCCGCAAATTCGTCCTCAACATCGGCCTGCTCTGCTCCAAGACGTTCGACGACTCGATCTTCGAAGAGCTCTTCGAGGCCAAGTACGGCCTGAAGAAGCAGGACATGAAGAAGATGAACATCAAGGGCGTCTTCCAGATCTGGATGAAGAACGGCGACTACCACGAGGTGCCACTCAAGGAGTGCCACGCCTGGACCCGCGAGGGCTGCAAGATGTGCCCCGACTTCGCCGCCGAGCACGCCGACATCTCCACCGGAGGGATCGGGAAGTACAACGACTGGACGTTGACCGTCGTCCGGACCGACCTGGGCCGCGAGATCATCATGAAGATGCTGGAGGACGGATCGATCATCGGCCGCCCCGGCGACGACGACCCTGGCGCCATCGAGCTCATGCGCAAGCTGTCGAAGAAGAGCCGCAAGCGCTGGCCGGAGTTCGCCATCCCCGAGCCGAAGCTCATCGAAGCGTAGGTAGCACCTCGGCGGGGTCGAGCCCGAGCTCGGAGATTCCGAGCTGGGACAGAAAGCTCACTTGCCAAAGTCGGGGACAGAACCGACCAATATTTGGTCGATTCGATCCCGGACTCTCGCCAACCGCCGGGCCGTGCCACTCAGCGGTGGCTGGTCACGCCATTGAGCGAGATCCGGAACACGTCGCGGCGGTTGCCGGACAGGGGGACGACGGCTTCGTAGTAGTCCATTCCGTCGAGGTCGTCGGAGAACATCACGTCGCGGAAGACGGCGGTCGACACGACCTGGCGGGCCCAGGGATCTTTCTCTGTCACATCGATTCGGACGTCGATGCGGGGGCTCGTACCGGGCAGCTGCACCGGGCCGACGGTCGGGCCGGCGTCACCCCAGTGCTGGGTGAAGGGGGCGTCGCGCTCGTAGGCGATCTCGCCGAGGCGGACGAAGCCGTCGCCGCCGCCGTCGGGATCGACCGAGATGGCGAAGCGGTTCTCGTCGTCGGTCCAGCGGTCGTGGTCGCCGGCGATCTCGGCGTACTCGAGGCGGATCGTGGCCGCCCCGCTGAGATCCGCGCCATCGCCGGGCGGGAGGTCGGGAGGCTGGTAGCCAAAGGCCGAGGTGATCAGCCCGATCGCCTGAGGATCTCGGGGCAGGGCGCCATGGTGAACCGGGACGAGGTAGTGCTCGTCGCCGGTCAGGAACGGTGACTCCGAGGGTACGAGCCCGTCGTAGCGGAACGGGAGCCAGGGTGGGGCGCCGCCGATGGCCACGTAGCGCTCCCCGGCCGGCTCCGCCGTACCCAGCGACCGCAGGAACGGCGACCCCGGACGCATGTCGCCGCCGGTGGCGTTCCACCGGCCGAAACCTCCGATCGTGCCGGGCACCCAGGCAGCGATGGTCCCATGGTTCGGGGTACCGAGCATGACCACCGTGCCGACCCGAGACGCCCAGCCGGCCTCCTCGATCAGGTAGCGGGCGACGAGGCCGCCCATCGAATAGCCGACGACGTCGACCGCCGAACTCGCCGGATATCCGGCCCGGGCCAGTGCCGCCTCGATGGCCGGTCGGACCACCTTGGCGGCGACGTCGGGAATGTGCTGCCCGTCGGAAGTCGGGGCGTAGGCCATCGCCTGGGGGCCGGGGCGGGTGGCATCGAAGTCGAGGACGCTGAGGCCAGCACCCTGCAGCGCCGGGATCATGTGATCGAAAGACGCCGGGTCTCCGTGCCAGCCGGGAATCAGCACGACCGGCACCGGAAGATCAGCCCGCACCGACGCCACCGGCGCGAGAAAGAGAGCCGTCAGGACCGCCGTTGCCAGCGCCACGCGACGCCGCATATCCACCTCCCCAGCTGGAGTTCGGTGGTGACGCTAGCGGGTCTCGCTACCACCCCGCGTGGGAATTTTGCGCTGCTCGGCCCAGGCGAGGAGGCGCTGTTCGGCTTCCTCCTCGCTCATCGGGCCTTCCTCGATGCGGGCTTCGAGCAGCATGTCAAGCGCCTCGCCGACCACCCGGCCGGGCGCCACGCCCAACAGCTCCATGACCCGGTGGCCGTCGATGGCGGGGCGGATGGAAGCCAGCTCCTCTCGCTCGGCCAGCTCCGCGATACGGGTTTCGAGGTCGTCCATCCGGCGGCTCAGCGCCCGCGCCTTTGCCTGGTTGCGGGTCGTGCAGTCGCAGCGGACCAGTTCGTTGAGCTGGTCGAGATAGGGCCCGGCGTCGCGCACGTAGCGGCGGATCGCCTTGTCGGTCCACCCCATCTTGTAGGTGTGGAAGCGCAGATGGAGCAGCACCAGCTGGGTGACCGCCTCGATGTCGTCCTTCGGGTACCTGAGGGCGCGCAG
>JAICGL010000591.1 GCA_025923175.1 Acidimicrobiia bacterium | reverse complement strand
GCCGTCCGTCGTCGTCAACGCTTCCGAAGGCGAGCCGGGATCCTTTAAGGACCGGATGCTCCTGCGCCGCAATCCCTATCGGATCATCGAAGGGGCGATCATCGCCGCCGAAGCCGTCGACGCCGAGCGGATCGTCTTCGCGCTCAAGGCGACGTTCCGTCCTGAACTGGAGCGGCTCCGTACCGCCCTGGCCGAGGTGGAGCACGCCGGTTGGACAGGATCCCCGCGCCGCGACCTGATCGTCTGCGAGGGCCCGTCCGAATATCTGTACGGGGAGGAGACCGCACTCCTCGAGGTGGTCTCCGGCCGCGAGCCGTTCCCCCGTATCGCCCCACCCTTCCGCCACGGCGTCGATGAGGTCGGCGACGATCCCGTGTCGGCCGCCGGCTCGGTCATGGCCTCGCCGGGCGGGCCGACTTCGGCCGCCCCCACACTGGTGAACAACACCGAGACGATCGCCAACGTGCCCGGGATCCTGGCCGAGGGCGCGACGTGGTTCCGCGAGGTCGGCACGGCGGAATCGCCCGGCACGATTCTCTGCACGGTGAGCGGTGGAGGACGGCGGGCCGGCGTCGCCGAGTTCGAGATGGGCACTCCGTTGAGCGAGGTCATCGAGACCATCGGCGGTCCCGGCGCCCCGATCCGGGCGGTCCTGTCCGGTGTGGCCCACCCGTTCCTGCCCGGTGACAAGCTCGATACCGCGCTCAGCTACGGAGCGATGGAGGCGGCCGGCACCGGCCTGGGAGCCGCCGGTTTCATCATCTTCTCCGACGCCGACGATCTCGCCGCTGTCGCCGCCGGCGTGGCCCGGTTCCTGGCCGTTGAGTCCTGCGGACAGTGCACCCCCTGCAAGCAGGACGGGCTCGCCATCGCCGACATCCTGGCGCGGCTCGTGCGCGGCGAGCACGAGGCCGACGATGCCGACGAGCTCGCCTCCCGGGTCACGACCGTGGCCGACGAGGCCCGCTGCGCCCTCGCCTCCCAGCAGCAGCGCGTCATCGGCAGCCTGCTGTCGCTCTTCCCGGATGCCGTGCAGGCGCATTGCGGGGATTCCGCCGTTTCGGGCGACATCGTCCTCGTCGCCCCGCTGGTCGACATCAAGGACGGCCAGGCGGTCGTCGACGAGCGCCACCGTGACAAGCAGCCGGACTGGACGTTCGACGAAACCGACTCCGGCCAGTCGCCCGCCGACCGCCTCGACCAGCGCCTCGAGGAAGCGACCACCGGCTGAGGCTGACAGTGACAGTATCGGTGGCTGCGGTCGAAGCGACCGAGGAGGCCATCGTTGAGCACCCATCTCGACGCGCTCGAGCGTGTCATCACCGAGGTCGTCGCACCGGCGGCGACCACCATTGACGAAGAGGGAACCTTTCCGTCGGCGGGCATCAAAGCGCTCGGGGAGGCGGGGATCCTGGGCCTGGCTGCCGGCAGGGACGTCGGCGGTGGGGGCGCGAGCATGCGGGACGCGGCGGAGGTCGTCCTCCGCCTGGCCGCCACGTGCGGGTCGACCGCCATGGTCGTCCTCATGCATTACTCCGCCACGGCCACGATCGAGGCCCACGGCCCGAGCGATGTGCGCCAGGCGATCGGCGCAGGCCGCCACCTCAGCACGTTGGCCTTCTCCGAGTCCGGTTCCCGGTCCCACTTCTGGGCCCCCGTGTCCTCGGCCACACCCCTCGGGGGCACCGCCGTGCTCGATGCCGAGAAGTCGTGGGTCACCTCCGGGGCCGAGGCCGACAGCTACGTCTGGTCCAGCCGGCCGGTCGATCTGACGACGGGCCCGATGACACTGTGGCTGGTGCCCTCGGCCACCGAGGGGCTGGTGAAGGACACAGGGGGCTTCGACGGCGTCGGCCTGCGGGGCAACGGGTCGATCCCGGTCAAGGCCGATGGCGTGCGGGTGCCACTCCAAGCCCGACTCGGCGCCGACGGCGATGGGCTCAACATCGCCCTGGCCACCGCCCTCCCCTGGTTCCTGGTCCTCTCCGGCGCCTTCAGCCTCGGCGTGCTCGAGGCCGTGACGGCCGAGACCGGCGCGCACTTGTCCAGCGCCCGGCTCGAGCACCTCGGCGAGGCGTTGATCCAACAACCGGTCGCCCGGGTCGAGTACGCCCGCCTGCGCCTCATCACCGACCGAGTACGGGCGTTCCTGAGCGACACGCTGTCCGCCCTGGAGGCCGGCCGGCCGGACGCCCAGCTTCGCGTCCTGGAGGTCAAGGCAGTCGCCGGTGAGGACGCTGCGGCCGGCTGCGACCTGGCCATGAGGTTGTGCGGCGGCGCCGCCTTTCGCAAGGAGACGAACATCAACCGCCACCACCGCGACAGCCTCGCCGCCCGGGTGATGGCCCCGACCACCGAAGCGCTGCTCGACTTCGTGGGCCGGGCCATCGCCGGGATCCCGCTCCTGGGCCCGGCGTAGCCATGAACGCGAACTTCATCGAGGAAGCAGGGTTCGGAACCGCTTCGCCCGAACAGTCTTGATACTTCTGAAAGGTCCCTTCGCGAGGCCTTAAACCAGAGTGCCGGGTTTGCCGGGGAATGCCGGAAAAGCCCTCGGCCGAATTGCCCGCGGAACTCTCCGACAAAAAGGGAGAGACCTTTCGCGCGGCGAATTTGGAGCGGAGCGCGGGCCGAGAGCGACCGTTCGGACCTCCGCGTGCCACCCCCGATCCCCCCAAACGCGCCCGTCCTGACCCGGTGGTGGGTTCGTACCCGAAAGGTGACCCGTATGTTCTTCGAGCGATCGACCGGCCGACGCCCGCGGCTGCGTGCGACCCTCGTGCTGATGGGCCTCGTCGGCTCGTCGCTGGCCCTGGCCCTCCCGGCCCGGGCGGAGTTCGCCCAGCCGGACGACAATGACCCGACGGAGCTGTACGTGCCCGTGGCCGGTTATCAGCCCGGG
>JAICGL010000590.1 GCA_025923175.1 Acidimicrobiia bacterium | reverse complement strand
GCCTTCGAGACGCAGGCCAGTACCCGCGGCGGGTGGATGCTGCACTGGGTCCAGAAACCGACCAGGCAGCCCGAACGCCCTCCGTCCGGGGCGGCAGCGGTCACGATCGCCATCGGCGTATCGGTGCCCGCCGCCAACCGGACCAGCACCGACCCGCCATCCGTTGTCGCCGCAGGGGAATCCATGGTGGACCTGGTACCCCTGACAAGATGACGCGATGCCTGACGCCACCGCCGTCAACATCTCGTTGCTGCTGCTCCGGGTGGTGCTCGGCATTGTCTTCCTGGCCCACGGGATCAACCACGTCTTCCGCGGGGGGAAGATCGCGGGCACGGGCCGCTGGTTCGAGAGCCTCGGCATGAAGCCCGGCGTGCTGCACGCCTGGCTCGCCAGTCTCACCGAGATCGGCGCCGGCGCGTTGCTGCTCGTCGGCTTCCTCACGCCGCTGGCGGGCGCCGGCGTGGTCGGCACCATGCTCGTCGCCTGGATCACCAACCATTTGAAGAACGGGTTCTTCATCTTCCGGCCGGGCGAGGGCTACGAGTACGTCATGACTCTCACGTTCCTCGGCCTGGGCATCGCCGGCCTCGGAGCGGGGGAGTGGTCGCTCGACCATGCCGTCGGCATCTTCGAGAACCCGTCGATGAGCGGCTTTCTCATCGGTCTGGTCGCCGGCGGCGGTGGTGCCGCTGGCCTCCTGGCCGTTTTCTGGCGACCACCGGCCCGCTCGTAGGATCAACTCCATGGCTGAAGGCGGAGAAGCCGGCCGGGCTGCCGTGCTCGGTGGCGGGACGATGGGGGCGGGGATCGCCCAGGTGCTGCTCGAAGCGGGCTGCGAAGTCGTGGTGGTCGAGGCGGACCAGACCTCTGCCGCGAGGGCCAAGAGCCGCATCATCGAGGGGCTGACGCGCCGGAAGGACGTCACCGTCGAGGAACTCAAGGCCCGCACCGGCCGGCTCGGCACGACCAGCGACCTGTCAGAGCCTCTGGGCGTGGAGCTCGTTGTCGAGGCGATCCCCGAGATCCCCGACGCCAAGCGCGACCTCCTCGCCGCGGCCGAGAAGGTCGTGCCTCGCAGCGCCCTGCTGGCCAGCAACACGAGCTCGCTGTCGATCACCGACCTGGCCGGGGCGCTCGAGCGGCCGGAGCGGTTCCTCGGCATGCACTTCTTCAATCCGGTGCCGCTCTCCGCCCTCGTCGAGCTCGTCGTCGGTGACGCCACCACCCCGGCGGCGGTCGACGACGCCCGGCAGTGGGTCGCCCGCCTCGGCAAGGAGAGCATCGAGGTGCGCGACTCGCCCGGCTTCGCCACGAGCCGCCTCGGCGTCGCTCTCGGCCTGGAAGCGATCCGCATGCTCGAGGAGGGCGTCGCCTCAGCCGCCGACATCGACCAGGGCATGGTGCTCGGCTACCGCCACCCCATGGGGCCGCTGCGGCTCACCGACCTCGTCGGCCTCGACGTCCGCCTGGCCATCGCCGAGCACCTGGCGGCGACGCTCGGCCCGCGGTTCGAGCCTCCGGCGCTGCTCCGCGACAAGGTGGCGGCCGGGGAGCTGGGCAAGAAGACCGGCCGGGGCTTCTACGAGTGGACTTGAGGAGGACGGGCTGATGGCCACGAACGGTGCGAGCCCCCAGGCGTTTGTCGTCGACGCCTGCCGCACGCCCATCGGGCGCTACCGGGGGGCGCTGTCGTCTGTCCGTCCCGACGACCTCGGCGCTGTCGTGCTGCGCGCGTTGCTCGACCGCAACCCCTCGGTTCCGCCGGATGCCGTCGAGGACGTGATCTTCGGCGGGGCGAACCAGGCCGGGGAGGACAACCGCAACGTGGCGCGGATGTCCTGGCTCCTGGCCGGCTTCCCGATCGAAGTCGGCGGCTCGACCATCAACCGGCTGTGCGGTTCAGGGCTCGACGCGGTCAACCAGATCTCCGCCGGGCTGCGGTCCGGGATCGGCGATGTGGCGATCGCCGGCGGGGTCGAGGCGATGAGCCGGGCGCCGTTCGTCCTGCCCCGGGCCGACGAGCGGCTGCAACGCAAGCAGGAGCTGTTCGACACCGTCCTCGGCTGGCGGCTGGTGAATCCGAAGATGCCCGCCGAGCAGACGATCCCCATGGGCGCCACCGCCGAGGTGCTGGCCGGGGAGCTGAACATCAGCCGGGAGGACCAGGACGGCTTCGCCCTGGAGAGCCACCGCCGGGCGGTCGCCGCTCAGCAGGCGGGGGCGTTCGACGCCGAGCTGATCCCGGTCACCCCGCCCGGGAACGACGCGGCACCGGTCACCACCGACGAGGGCCCCCGGGCCGACACGACCCTGGAGAAGCTCGGCAAGCTGCGGCCGGTGTTCGCCGAAGGGGGCACCGTCACGGCGGGGAATTCCAGCTCCCTGAACGACGGTGCGGCGGCCGTGCTCCTCGCCACGGAGGACGGGTTGGCGGCGCACGGCCTGGAGCCGCTGGTCCGGGTCGTCACGTGGGCCACCGCCGGGGTCGAACCCCGCCGGATGGGCATCGGGCCTGTCCCGGCCCTGAACAAGGCGCTGAGCCGGGCGAACTGGAAGCTCGAGGACCTCGCCGTGGTGGAACTCAACGAGGCCTTCGCCGCCCAGTCACTGGCCGTCATCCGCACGCTGGGCCTCGACGTCACCCTCGTTAACCCGCGCGGGGGCGCCATCGCCCTGGGCCATCCGCTGGGCTGTTCCGGCGCCCGGCTCCTGGCCACGCTCGTGCACCAGCTGAAGGACATGCCCGCCGGCACCCGGGGTGCGGCCACGATGTGCATCGGCGTCGGCCAGGGCATCTCCGCCCTGATCGAGCGTTAGGCCGCGCGATCAGGGCGTGGCGGTCGTGTTGCCGCGCCCGGGGTGCGGGCGGGCTTGTTTCACCGACAGCTTCGGGGTCTGGCCGGGGG
>JAICGL010000589.1 GCA_025923175.1 Acidimicrobiia bacterium | reverse complement strand
GTCGCGGCGGAGCCGGCGGGCGAGGCGGTCGGGGTAGCCGGCCTCGGTCAGCTCCTTCTCCAGAGCCTTCGCTTCAGTCTTCTGGTCGCGCTCTAGACCGGACAGCGCGTCGCTGAGGACGGACTGGAGGGCTTCTCCGCCGAGGGCGGCGGCCGCACCCGTTCCGTCGAGCGAGCCGGCCACCTCCAGCGCGGCGGCCCGCAGCGAGGCGAGACCCACGCCGGCTGTGGACGTCGATCCAATGCCCGCGGTGGGCGTCGGACCGGCGAGCGAGCGGGCCCGGTCGAGGCGGCCGGAGGCCAGGCGGGCGGCGGCTGCGGCGGCTTCGGGCTGAACGCCGGAGGCGACCAGGGCGGCGGTGACGTCGGCGTCGGACAGGGCGGCAAAATCGATCCGCTGACAGCGGGATCGCACCGTCGGGAGCAGCTCGTCGGGCGCCTCGGACAAGAGCAGGAAGTGGGTCCTGGCCGGGGGCTCCTCCAGGGTCTTCAGGAGCTTGTTGGCGGCCGGCTCGTTCATGCGGTCGGCCTCGGTGACAAGGATGACCTTCCGCTCTGCCTCGAACGGGCTGGTGAAGGCCTCCTTCATCATCTCCTCGACCTGGTCGACGACGACGAAGGTGCCGGCCGGCTCGACCTCGATCACATCGGGATGGCGGGAGGATCGAGCTCGTCGACATGCGTTACAAGCGCCGCACCCGCCGTCGGGGCAGACCAGGGCAGCGGCGAAACACCGGGCCGCCTCCAGGACGCCCGATCCCCGCGGCCCGGCCAGCAGGTAGGCATGGCTGGGTCGCGCGACCGCCCGCCGCAGCCGGGCCACAGCCTGCTCCTGCCCGATCACCCCGTCCCACATGACCGGGAGGATAGGACGCCGGACAGCCGGCCGACCCGCCACTTCCGGGGTCAGAGCAGCGGCCGAACCGCCGCCCAAATCTGATCGGCCACCTCTTCGACCGGGGCGGACCCGTCGACCACGGTCCACCCGAAGCGCACAGCGAGGTCCCGGTAGGCCTGGTTCACCACCTCGCGGAACGAATCTGGCTCCCGTTCCATCCGGTCCTCCGGACCTGCCCGCCGCCCGGCGGCCTCCCTCGCCGGGACGTCGAGCACGATCACGATGTCGGGGGCGAGCCCGCCGGTAGCCCAGTCCGACAACCGGGCGATCTCGTCGACGCCCAGACCCCGCGCGACCCCCTGGTAGGCCAGCGACGAAGGGATGTAGCGGTCGCTCACCACGACCGCGCCCCGCTCCAGCGCCGGCCGGATCACCTCGGCCACGTGTTCGGCCCGGTCGGCGGCGATGAGCAGCGCCTCCGCCCGGGGGTCGAGGTGATCACCACCGAGCACGAGGAGCCGGATCGCTGCTCCGTTCTCGGTCGCCCCGGGCTCCCTGGTGGCCACCACTTCCCGACCCAGGTCGCCCAGCCGGGAGACCATCCGCTTCACCTGAGTGCTCTTCCCGCAGCCGTCGCCGCCCTCGAGGACGACGAAAACCCCTTTAGTGGCCATTGCTGGGGTGGCTCACCCGCCCCCGGGCCCGGAGGATGTCCCGGCTCACCACCACACCGGCGCCGACGGTCATGAGCCCGCCCAGCCAGAACGTCAGCCGCACCCCGGGCACGTGGATCCTGATCCCCAGATCGATCACCCGGTCGTCGGTCAGCGCCCCGGAGAGACTGTCGAGCAGCCCGGCCAGCCACGGCGCGACGGCCAGCGACAGCAGGAGGCAGAACCGGATGATCGTGTACAGCGTGGCGAACATCCGGCCTCGGAGGGCATCGACCACACGCTCCTGGATGACGGTGAACCCCGATACGTAGCAGGTCCCGGCGAACAAGCCGAAGATGCCGGCGAGCACCACGGCGGCGGTCAGGCTCGACGTCGCCGTTGTCAGGACCAGTCCGATACCCGTCCCGAACAGTGCGCTCACGAAGACGAGATCGGCAGGGAGGCGCCGGGCGGCCACGGACAGGGCCAGGACGCCGATGGCGGCGCCCGTCCCCAGCCCGGTCATGAGCAGGCCGAACCCGGCCGCACCCGACCCGAGCACCTCCCGGGCATAGATCGGCCCGAGTGGTACCGCCGAGCCGCAGCCCACCAGCCCGACCCCCATGCCGAGCATGACCGACCGCACTGCCTCGTTGCGCCGGATGAACCGGAGGCCCTCGACCAGCTCACGCCAGGTCTCGCCCCAGTCGACCCGCTGCCGGTCACTGCGGGGGCGGCTGGGCAGGTGCACGTGCAGCGACATGATCAACAGCGCCGAGCCGAGGAAGGTGACGGCGTCGGCCCACAGGGCCAGGGATTCCTGGTTGACCCTGAAGAAGTCCTGGAGGATGTCGAACCCGCCGAGCCAGGACGCCAGGCCGGCCAGCGAGGCGAAGATCGCCGAGCCGATCGGGAAGGTGCCGTAGGCCGCCGCCATCGACAGCGAGTTGGCCGTTGCCAGCTTCTCCGGCGGCACCAGGTTGGGGACGGTGGCGTCCTTGGCCGGCGACCACAGCAGGGTCAAGATCTCCAGCAGGAACGACGCCAGGAACAGACCGACGAGGGTGTCGACCATGGGCAAGGTGGCCACGATCGCCGCCCGGCCGATGTCGCAGGCCACCATCGTGCGGCGCCGGTCCCACCGGTCGACGAGCACACCGCCAACCGGAGCCAGGAAGAAGCCGGGCACCATGCGGGCGGCCATGACGAGCCCGACGGCCGCCTCGTTGCCGTCCGACACACGGGCGGCCAGCGCCACCACCGCCACCAGCCCGATCCAGTCGCCCAGGCTGGAGACCACCTGGGCCATCCACAGCCGGAAATAGGCAGACGAACCAAACACCCGCGCCACGGACGGCGGAAGATTTCCCGAGGACGACTGGCCCGGGACGCTGGGAGCTGGGTCGCTGGTCGACAACT
>JAICGL010000588.1 GCA_025923175.1 Acidimicrobiia bacterium | reverse complement strand
TCGCGCACGTAGCGGCGGATCGCCTTGTCGGTCCACCCCATCTTGTAGGTGTGGAAGCGCAGATGGAGCAGCACCAGCTGGGTGACCGCCTCGATGTCGTCCTTCGGGTACCTGAGGGCGCGCAGGCGCTCCTCGGTCATGCGCGCACCGACGACATCGTGGAGGTGAAAGCTCACCCCTTCCGGCCCGAACGAGCGCGTCTTGGGCTTGCCGATGTCGTGCAGCAACGCGGCCAGGCGCACCCGGAGCTCGGGCCCGGTCTTGGCCACCACGGCGATGGTGTGGGCGAGAACGTCCTTGTGATGGTGGATCGGATCCTGCTCCAGCTCCAGGCCCGGAAGCTCGGGCAGGAACTCCGAGGCCAGGCCCGTCTGGACCAGGAACCACAGGCCGGCCGACGGGTCGCTGACGACCAGCAGCTTGTTCAGCTCGTCGCGGATCCGCTCGGCGCTCACGACCTCGAGCCGCCCCGCCAGGTCGTTGGCCGCCCGGACCAGCGCCGCGTCGGGTTCGAGGCCCAGCCCGGCGATGAAGCGGGCAGCCCGCATCATCCGCAGGGGATCGTCGACGAACGAGATCTCGGGGTCGAGCGGCGTGCGCAGCCGCTTGTGGATCAGCAGGTCGTCGACCCCGCCGTACGGGTCGACGAGGGTCGGCTCCGGCAGGGCGATGGCCATCGAGTTGACCGTGAAGTCGCGCCGGGAGAGGTCGGTCTCCAGCGAGTCGGAGAAGGTGACCGAGGGCTTGCGGCTGTCGGGCCGGTAGACCTCCGCCCGGAAGGTGGTGATCTCCAGCCTCATGCCACCCTGGGAGGCACCGATCGTGCCGAAGGCCTGGCCCTGGAGCCAGACGTGCTCGGCCCACGGCCGCACCAGCTCGAGAATCCGGTCGGGTCGGGCGTCGGTCGTAAGGTCGTAGTCCGGGCTCTCAACGCCGATGAGGGCATCGCGCACCGACCCGCCGACCAGGTACAGGAGATGACCCCCGTCCTGGAAACGGCGCGCCAGATCCTGGAGGGGCGAGTCGGGCGCCAGCAGCGGGCGCAGCCTCTCGGGAACGGCGCTCATCCCTCCATTGTGGCCGAGGGGCCGCGACCGCCTTCCATCAATAAGTTCTGATGGTAAGGACAGCCCCACCCTGAAGATGCCGGGTGGCGGGATGTTGCCCGAAGCCGGAAATCCGTATCGTGATGGACGTGCCTCCTACGGGGAAACAACCGTAGGAGCCGCAATCGCCTCAGATAGGAATCGCCGTTTCGACCCACCCCAGCGGGTCAGAAGCGGGAGGGCCGGAGGCGGTTGCGGCGCGTTTGGGCCCGGTTGGCCCGGTCGGTTGAGCGAGCTATGCGCTCCCGACCGGGAGACCAGCCTGCTGCAGGGCGATCCGCAGGTCGTGGGGATGGCTGGCGGTGGCGAGAGCGTCGCGCAGACCGATCAGACCGTTCTTGTAGAGACCGAACAGGCTCTGGTCGAAGGTCTGCATCCCGTAGTACTCGCCCTCGGCGATGATCTGCTCCAACTCGTGGGTCTCGTCGGGGTCGACGATCTTGTCGAAGGCCCGGCCGGTTGCGACCAGCACTTCGACGGCCGGGATGCGGCCTTTCCCATCGACCCGCTCGAGGAGCCGCTGGCTGACGATGCCCCGCAGCGAGCCGGCCAGCGACAGGCGGGCCTGGCGCTGCTGGTGCGGCGGGAAGAAGTCGACGATCCGGTTCACCGTCTCCGTGGCGTTGACCGTGTGGAGCGTCGAGAAGACCAGGTGGCCGGTGTTGGCGGCGGTGAGGGCCGCGCCCACGGTCTCGGGGTCGCGCATCTCGCCGATGAAGATCACGTCGGGGTCCTGACGGAGCACCCGCTTGAGGGCAACGGCGTAGTCCTCGGTGTCGGTGCCGATCTCCCGCTGGTTCACCAGCGACCGCTTGTCCGCGTGGAGGACCTCGATGGGGTCTTCGATCGTGACGATGTGCTTGGCCTGCGTCTCGTTGATCGAGTCGATCATGGCGGCGATCGTCGTCGTCTTGCCCGACCCGGTCGGCCCGGTCACCAGCACAAGGCCCCGCGGCTCCTCGGTGAGGCGCCGCACGGCCGGCGGCAGGCCGAGCGCGTCGAACGATGGCGTCCCCGGCAGCACGCGCCGAAGCACGAGCGCCACCGTGTTGCGCTGGCGGAAGACGTTGACCCGGAACCGGCCCGCGCCGCCCGCCTCGCCTGAGCCGTAGGCGAAGTCGGCCTCACCATGGCGAGCGAACTCGTCAGCCCGGGTCGGGGGGAGCACGGCGTAGGCCAGACGCTCCGTGTCGGCCGGGCCGAGGACGTCGAACGGCGTCTCGGTCAGGTGGCCATCGATTCTGAGGTAAGGGCGGCTTCCGGCCTTGAGGTGCAGGTCGGAAGCCCGCTGCTCCACGACATGGCGCAGCAGTTCTGACAGCTCCAGCACGACGTGACGTCCTTAGAACGGGTGCAGGTCTGTTTTAGGAATCGGCAGGTCGCTACGACGCGTTGAGGCGGGCGCGCTGCTGAAGGGCCGCTTCGACGACCTTTGCGCCGGGCCCGCCCGAGGTGGCCGGTTCCGGCCGATAGGGGGCATCGACCAACGCGGCGAGACTGGCCCCGACGGAGTTCGTCAGGGCGTCGAGGTCGTAGCCCCCCTCGAGGAAGAGCACGAGGCGGCCGGGCTGCGGAGCGAAGGCGGCGACCCGGCGGGCGATGTCGGCGAAGTCGCCGGCCGACAGTCGCAGCCCCGAGAGGGGATCGGCCCGGTGGGCGTCGTATCCCGCCGAGACCAGGACCCAGGTGGGGTTGAAGGCCGCCACCGCGGGAGCCACGACCTCGTCGAGAGCCTTGAGGTAGACATCGCCGGTCGCACCGGACGGGAACGGCAGGTTGAGCGTCGCCCCCTTGGCCTGCGAACCCC